>JASMMN010000054.1 GCA_030748155.1 Phycisphaerales bacterium | reverse complement strand
GGTGCGGGCCGCGATCGTTTCGGCATCGGCAGCGAGCAGATCGGTGGGGTCCTGCCGAAGATCCCATGCGATGTACTCACGTTTATTCTTCGGGTGTTTGCCGATCACATGGACGAGGGTGGTGCATCCGAACTTCGCTGGTATGCGGGCGCTGCTGTGCAGGAGCGGTATGCCCTTATTGAGCAGGGACTCAGCGAAGTCCTTGTCGGTGAGTTTCAAACCCCATGACCACAACTTCGGCTGCGTCTCCTTGAGAATCCGTCCAAAGGCGATGGTCGCGCGCACATCGGCGAGGGCATCGTGAGCTTCGCCGTGCTCGATCCCGTTGGCCGGCGCGAGTTGATCGAGTTTGAAGGTGGGAGTTCCATCATCGCGTCTCGGCCACTCGATGCCATCGGGGCGCATGGCGTAGCAGGCTCGGGTCAGGTCGATCAGATCCCACGCCCGGCAGCCCGCCTGATAGCCATGCGTGTAGGAGTCGAGGAAGTTTCGCCAGAAGCCGAAACGGCATACTTCGTCATCAAATCGGAGCGTGTTCCAGCCGAGCGAGATCGTGCCGGGCTCGTTGAGCAGTTCATGGATCTCGCAGAAGAATACGTTTTCGCGAACCCCCTCATCCTCACAGTGCTGCGGCGTCACGCCGGTGATCAGCGTGGCTTCCGGCGTGGGGAGTCGATCTACGGGCGGTCGGCACCATCGGACGATCCCTTTGCCCTTGGGACCAGTTACCGGGTTGAGATCCATGTCGGTACGAATGCAGGCAAACTGTGTCGGGCGGCAACAACGTGAATCAACACCATCCGTTTCGAAGTCATAGAAGAGGAAGGTTCCAGCCATGGTGCGCAGCCTACCTGCTCAGAAGGGGCAAGGGGTCATCCGTCGAACCCGGCCCGGGCGGTTCGGCCGATGATGGAAGGATGATGAGCAGGGGCAGGCTCCGCGCCTGCCGCCTGCTCTTATGATGAGTCTGCCCATGTCAAGGAACCCCATGTCAGTGAACCGATTCCTTGTCGCTGCAGTTCTGACGTTGGTTCCGACGGCGGGGGCCGCGGCCAATCCGCCTGCCATGACGTTGATGACGTTCAACATCCGCTACGACAATCCAGCGGACGGGCCGAACGCGTGGCCGCACCGGAAGGATCTGGTGCTTGAGACCGTCGCGGCGTACGAACCGGCTGTGCTGGCTGTGCAGGAGGCACTTCCCCATCAGTTGGAAGAAGTACGCACTCGGTTTCCCTCGCTCAAGCCGATCGGCCAGGCCCGCGGTGGTGCGGGTGTCGGCGAGTTCAGCGGACTCCTGATCGATATCGGGCAGTTGGAAGTCTTGGGCTCGGGGCAGATCTGGCTGTCGCAGACGCCCGAAGAGGTCGGCAGCGTCGGCTGGGACGCGGCACTGACGCGGACGGCGACGTGGGCGATGCTCCGCACCTGGGGGTCATCCGGTCCGGCTTTCCTGATCGTCGGAACCCACTTCGATCATCAAGGTGAGGAAGCCCGCAACCGCAGCGGCGAGTTGATCGTGTCGAGTCTGGATACATGGTGCGATCAGAAGAAACTGCCGGTCATAATCATGGGCGATCTCAACGCCGGTCCCGAGAGCGAATGCCTCGATGTCTTCCGTGAGGCTGGGTTTGCGCCACTTGTGGACGCCGGGGAGGGCACCTTCCATCGGTTCAGTGGTCGCTCGTCGGGACCGCAGATTGATTACATCCTTCGCAACGCCAGATGGCATGTGATCGGAGCCCAGATCGTGCGAGCGCGCAGTGGCGAGCGATGCGCCTCGGACCACGATCCCGTCGCAGCGCAGGTCCGCCCATTCGCGGCGCGTGGAACCATCGATCGTCCGCGGCAACTCACCGAGACTTGGCAACCGCCGGAGCGCACATTGATCGATCTTCCGTCGCTGTCGCTTCCTGAAGAGATCCTGATGCACGCGCAGCGGATTGCCGATGTTCTGACGGCTCGCGGCGTCTCAGAGACGGATTACCACCAACTCTCACGCGTTCGAGGTGGCTTCGATCATCCGTTCGCCCTGCCCGAACTCGGATTGGAAATGACTGATCGAGTTCGGACGCTTACGGCCGACCCAGCCGGCATTCAGTCGCTCGTCGGAGACATGCTGAACGCCAAGCCAACGAGTGGGGAGCGGATCCGGGGTGATGCCGAGTTGGCCGAGCAAGTGCTGGCACTCTTGGAAGTTCCTGCCGAGACGTTCTACATCGAAGAAGACTCGATGCCGCTGCTGGATGTGATCAACCGATCGATGGATGTGGACTTCGGCGCGATCGTGTCCAGCATCGTCGTTCCCACAGAGACCGCGCAGCCTTGGTTTGGCAAAGCCAAGCCGCCGGGCGTGACCGGCCGCGTTCTTGCCGGGCAGCACGGCCCGAATGGATGGCAGGTCGTGGGCGGAGACGGGCCGAATACCTACGACATGAATCTGGTGTCCGAAGTGTTCGATCTGGGCGGCGACGATCGGTACACGGCGAGCGATCTTGTGCTTGGTGATCGTTTGGTGATCGATCTCGGCGGCGACGATGTGTACACCGGCACCGAGCGACAAGGCCCGGCAGCTGGTTTGTTCGGCACGTGGATCATCGACGATCGGGGTGGGAATGATCGGTACGGACAGGTGGGGGGGAACTTCTCGACCGGCGCAGCCGCCTTCGGCGTCGGGATGATCATCGACCGCGGCGGCGATGACATGTACATGGGAACGCACTGGTCGATTGGCGCGGCGGTGTACGGCGCGGGCATCATTATGGATCTGGGCGCCGGCACTGACCAGTATCTGGGCGACTA
>JASMMN010000053.1 GCA_030748155.1 Phycisphaerales bacterium | reverse complement strand
CGTCAAGTGAGTACCCGCCAATCCGGGTCGTGCGGGCCTCGGGGGCGGCACTGACTGACGGAGTCGAGCGGATCAATATTGACGGCAGAGAAGTTGCCGTCACAACGATTGCCAAGACCATTGCTGATTGCTTCAAATACCGAAGCATTGTTGGAACAGATGTTGCGATCGAGGCGCTTCGGGATGCGTGGCGTGCTCGGAGCGCGAGCATGGATGACATTATCGCTGCTGCGAAAGTTGACCGGGTCGCCACGGTCATGCGCCCGTATCTGGAAGCGCTTGTGTGAGCAACGAAGTGGTTCCTCCTGCGGATCCGCGGGCCGTTCACCTCGCGTTGCTGAGCGTTGCGCGGGCGCACAACGCGGACTTCAACGCAATCCTGATTCAGTATGCCATCGAGCGATTGCTCCATCGCGTGTCTTGTTCATCAGAGGCACCGCGCTTTGTGCTGAAGGGAGCCATGCTCTTTCGCGTATGGTTCGGGATGTTGCATCGACCCACGAAGGATGTGGACTTCTTAGGAACAGGAGATGCTTCACCAGCATCCGTGGCAAAGGCATTTCGAGCCATTGTGTGCACCGCTGTGACCGAGGATGGACTCCGGTTCGACCCAAAGAGCATTGCGGCCATTGAGATTCGTGGTGAGCAAGCGTATGGCGGTGTCAATGTCGTCCTGACAGCCCACCTTGGGCAGATCCCAATCACAGTGCGAATTGATGTTGGCTTTGGAGATGTCGTCACGCCGCGCGTCGAATCGCGGTTCCTTCCAACCATGCTCGGCCACGAAGTGGCGCGCATTCAAACCTATCCCCCGGAGACCGCGGTTTCCGAGAAGGTTGAGGCGATGTGCAGGTTCGGAATCGCCAACAGCCGAATGAAGGACTACTACGACATAGTGTCAATCGGCAGACGATTTGAATTCGACGGGCGGCAACTCTCGGCCGCGATCTTGGCGACCTTCCGCCGCAGAGGAACACACCTTCCCAGTGGTGTACCTACAGGGCTGTCGCTGGAATTCGCAGAGGATGTCGAAAAGCAGCGGCAATGGGCCGCGTTTCTGAGCCGGAACCAGATACGCGACGCCCCGGCTCCGCTTGTGGATAGTGTTGGGATGATCCGAGCATTCGTCCTCCCAGCATGTGCCGCAGCGGTGGGTTCTGGCGGCCCGCCAGGCGTATGGACGCCTTCGTCGGGCTGGAGGGCAATCGCTGATTGAGGATGGCCTCCAGCTGGAGCAATCGGTAGCGGGACCACCATGACCGCATATGCCGCGATGATGCCCGTTGCATTGACCAACCTGATGGGTGTTCAACATCTCGCAGCACTGCACGGCATCTCGGGGGCGAATGCTGGACACCCACCAATCCGCCAGGCGAATGCTGGACACCCACCAATCCGCCATGGCGAGCCCGTGGCGGCGGTTTCTCGCCAGTTGATGGGTGTCCTCTGATCGATCTCAGGCGAAGCTTAGTCAAGTTTGCTTGACGAGCGGCCCGATCTAGTACAGAATACTGAACTAGCGGGCGATGCTCGGAATGCTCGCTGTACCAAGGACCCGCATCATGCCTCGAGAGACC
>JASMMN010000052.1 GCA_030748155.1 Phycisphaerales bacterium | reverse complement strand
TGGATGGGCCCCCGGAAGCAGATTCTGGTCAACCGCCTGGGGCTGGTACACCGCTCTGGCGCTCGCCACCGCCACCGTCATCGTCGCCTGGTTCACCGTTGGCGGCATCCTCGACCTGCGGGCGATGTTCAGGAAGCTCCGCGCGTACCACGCCAACCAATCCGACGACGGCCGCGTCACCGGCCATCATAATGCGGATGAAACCTGACAAGCGGCCCGACTGCCTCTATTCTGTCTGCCGGTTTCTGAATCAAATCATCTTGCTCTTGGAGACTCCGATGGGACTTGAATCACGCGACTACATGCGAGCGGATGTCCGGCCGGCTCGAGAGGCGACCGGACGTATGGATGCGGCGAGGGTGGCGTTTTTGCGGCGGACGTACCTGCATCTTGCAGGGGCAATCGTCGCGTTTGTGGTGGTGGAATCGCTGCTGCTTCGGTTGCCATTCATTGGCTCGGTCGTGGAAACGATGGCTGGAAGCGGAATGTCCTGGTTGCTTGTGCTCGGACTGTTCATGGGTGTGGCGTACGGGGCTGATCGACTGGCGCGGAGCACGGCGGGGGCTGGGGTGCAGTACCTCGGACTCGGGCTGTATGTGGTGGCGGAGGCGTTCATCTTTGCGCCGCTGCTCTACATCGCGACGCGGCATGGCGGTGACGGGATTCTCTCGACCGCTGCGCTCGTGACGTTTGGCGTGTGCGGCGCGCTCACGGCCTATGTGCTGATTTCAGGCGTGAACTTCTCGTGGCTTCGTGGCGTGGTCGCTGTGGGTGGCATCGCGGCGATGCTGACCATCGTAGGGGCGCTCATCTTCGGCTTCTCGCTCGGCGTGTTCTTCGCCGGACTGATGATCATGCTCGCTGCGAGCATGCTGCTGTATCAAACGTCAGCAGCGATACACGAGTGGCGAACCGATCAGCATGTGGCGGCGGCACTTGGTCTGTTCGCCTCGGTGATGCTGATGTTCTACTACGTCGTGGTCTTTTTGATGGGGCGGGATTGACAAGGACTCAGTCGCCTGTGGCGGTGAAGGCCTGGCAGGCTTCGACTTCGATGCGGACCTTGTGGGTGTCGCGGTATTGGTTGCCACCCTCTTCGAGCTCGATGGATGCGATGGCCCTGATTCGAGCGTAGGGGACGAAGGCTCTGGTCTTGAGCCGTGGCAGATTGACCTCGAAGTGGTCTTCGCAGCAGAGCAGGAGTTCTGCTTCGTCGAAGTGGTCGGCCTGCCGCAGGTTGATCGAGACTGGGAGGTGCAGGAAGTTGGCGAGCAGTTCCCGCATGGTTTTGAAGCGAGGATGGTGATCGCCTGATTCGGGCGTTTCCTTTTTTGGTTCTGACGGTGGGGGGAACTCCAGCCCTTTGATGGTGCTTGCTTGAATCCACTCGCTTCTGCCCGACGGCTGCACCATGGCCTCCGGGGGCACTTGTCCGAGCAATGTGGCCTGTTTGAGTTGCTCAGCCGTCATCCACGGTGAGGTCTGCCCCTCGTGGCGGATGCGGTACCTTGCGGTCCCCTCGGTCGCTTGCGTCATGGCAAACTCCTTTCTACCCACAATCAGGATGGATATCTATATCCTTAGTTGTCGCGCGCCGTGGACCATTTTGCAAGGCGAAATGTCACCAAAAAGCGACGGTTTCATGCAAAACCTCGCTCAGCGGCGAATCAGGATGTTGGAGAAGGCGATACCGCTGCCATGGCTCTGCAGGCCGATCGGGCCGCTGCCCGGCACTCCCGGGAGATGCGCGTGGTCGATGACGGTGATGCCGTTGAGCACGACCGTCAGGTACTCGCCTCGCATTCGGATGAGGCACCGATTCCACTGGCCGACCTTGGCGTCGGCGGCTGCCTTGGGGGTGACGGCAGCGCGGACTTCGGGCGGCTGGGTAGCATCCGTGCGATAGCCCCATACCTCGCCGCTTCCCACAGGCCAGCACCAGAGGTTGACTTGGCTCTTGGTGTTGCCACGGAGGTAGATGCCGCTGTCCCGCTCTTCGATGGTGACCATCTTGGGCGTGCCATCTTCATTGGTGGCGTTGCTTCCGTCACGGTGAATGACCGGGCGTTCCATCTGTCCCTGAGATTCGCCGATCCATTTCCAATCGACGATCAGATCGAAGTCGCCGTAGGAGTCGTTTGTCCAGAGATCGCCGCCATTGCCGTTGTGTGTGATGCTCGTGCCCTGCACGGACCAGTTGTCTTCGTGGCCTTCTGGTTTTTTCCACCCCGTGAAGTCAAGTCCGTTGAAGAATGGGCGAAACCCTTCGGCATCGTTGGCATCGATCGCCCACGGCGATGGTTCTTCGGGAAGTTCCTTGATGCGGAGGTTGCGAAAATCCACCGGTGTGCCTTCCGACTCAAGGCAGATGAAGCCCTTCCGGGGGTTGCAGTCGTAGCCACCGCTGACGATCTTGCCGTTGACGGCCAGCGAGATGCGACCGTCCTTGCAGGTGATGGTGTAGTGATTCCACTGACCGGTGCCTTTGGTGCGTGCTTCGGATGGCAAGCATCTTGCCCATCCACCGGGATGGGGACGATCTGGCGTCATCGTCGCGCCCCAGATCGAGAAGATGTCGCCTTCGCTCGTGTAGTTCTCGGTTTCGGTGCCGATCATCACTTGGACTTCGATTGCTTTCGAGAAGGGCACGCCGGGGGCGGGAAGGGCATCGGACCAGACGAAGACGCCTGCGTTGCCTTTCTCCTTGTGGTGCATCCACTCGAGTTCAAGGATGAAGTCTTCGTACATGCGATCTGTTCGCAGCAGGCACGTGGGCTTGCCGGTGCAGCGAATCATGCCGTCTTCGGCTCGCCAGGTGGTGGCGGCACCGTTGACGTTGACCCAGCCGGCGAGCGTCTGACCGTTGAAAAGATCGGTCCAGTCATCACCTGTGGCAGCGGCGAGCGTGAGGCACGTGGTGAGGATGATTGACATGGGCGGCAGCCTAGCAGGTAGCCTCTCCCGAATGAGCGAACGACTTGCCATTCTCGTGGGGGGCGGGCCTGCCCCGGGTATCAACAGTGTGATTGCCGCCGCGACGATTCGGGCGCGGCTGCGGGGGGTTGAGGTGCTTGGTATCCGCGATGGTTTCGAGCGGCTGATGGCAGGGGACGCCTTGTGCGCAGAGCCGCTGGATATTGCCCGCGTCAGCCGCATCCACTTCCTTGGTGGCTCGGTGCTGCGGACGTCCCGGGCGAATCCGACGGCGGATCCTGCGGCGATCAAGGCCGTGGTGTCCACATTGCAGGGGCTTGGAGTCACGATGCTCCTGACGATCGGCGGCGATGATACGGCCTTCTCGGCTCGATCGATCGCGGCTGCCGAAGGTGGCATTCGCGTAGCGCATGTGCCAAAGACGATCGACAACGATCTCGATCTTCCGCCGGATATCAACACGTTTGGTTACGAAACGGCGCGGCATGTCGGTGTCGGCATCGTGCACAGTCTGATGGTCGATGCCAAGACGACCTCGCGGTGGTACATCGTTGTGACGATGGGGCGCAAGGCGGGGCATCTGGCGCTTGGCATCGGTAAGGCCGCTGGCGCGACAGTGACGGTGATTCCGGAGG
Source organism: Phycisphaerales bacterium (assembly GCA_030748155.1). Classification (GTDB taxonomy): domain Bacteria; phylum Planctomycetota; class Phycisphaerae; order Phycisphaerales; family SM1A02; genus UBA12567. The sequence continues at coordinate 5,961 of JASMMN010000052.1, read as the reverse complement.
AATTCAACAGCGATCAGGTGACGCTCGATGAGGTCGCCAACATCATCGTCGGTGCCATCATCAAACGCCGGGTACTCGGGCGGCGTGATGGCGTTGTGGTCGTGGCCGAGGGTGTGTGCCTGGCCATCGATCCGCAGGAACTCGCTTCGCTTGGTCTTGTTGAACGGGACGAGCATGGAAACATTCGTCTCTCTGAACTGAATCTCGGGCGGATGCTGCAGGTTGAAGTGGTGCGGCGGCTCTCGCGACTCGGGCATGACACAACTGTCGTCGCCAAGAACCTCGGCTACGAACTTCGCAGCGCGGTGCCCATTCCGATCGACCTTGAGTACACCCGTGATCTGGGCTATTGCGGTGCCGAGTTCCTCATTCAAGGCGGCAGCGGGGCCATGGTCAGCATGCAGCAGGGCCGATTCGTACCGATTCCATTCGACGAGTTGATGGATCCCGTGACCGGGCGAATGAAGGTCCGGCTCGTCGACATCAACTCTACGCGGTACGCGATTGCGAGGCGGTACATGATTCGGATCCGCAGGGACGACTTTGAGGATGCCCAGCGAGTCGAGGATCTTGCCGAAGCGTACGGATGTGACGCTGCTGCCTTCCGGGCGATGTTTGAGCCACAGGTCTTGCGCGAGCTAGCACCGTTGCAACTGCTCTGAAGGAGCGACTGTACACTTCCCATATGATCGCGACCGCCATCTTCATCATGCTGCTTGTCACCCTGCTGGCCATGCGGGCGAAGCGCCGCTGGCCGGCAATCATCTGTTTTGTCATCACGCTTGCCGCGATATCTCTGCTGCTGTGCCATCACATCACTGATCCGCTCAACCTTTCCTTCTGAGATCCACCTGTGCGCCGGTTCCTCTACCTCATTGCTTCCATCGAGATTCTCGCTGTATGCGGCGTGATCGGCGGTGCTTTCTGGATCCAGTTTGTACGGTGGGAATACCCCTGCCCCCTCTGCCTTATTCAGCGGATGGCGATGCTGCTCTGCCTGATGGGGCCTGCGCTCATCATCATGGACGGGCTCAAACAGCGAGATGTCTCGCTTGGAGCCGTCATGGCGGGGCATGGCATGAGCATTCTCGGCGCGATTGTCGGGCTCACTGCTTCGAGCAGGCAGGTGCTGCTGCACATCATGCCCGGCGATGCAGGGTATGGCTCGGCGGTGATGGGCATGCATCTGTACTCATGGGCGGTTGTGGTGTTTTTGACGGTGCTGATCTTCAGTGGATTTGGGCTGCTTCTATGCAGCCGATGGCGTCCGCAGGCGGGCAACAGCAAAACGTGGTCGCTCACGGTGCTGTGGATTGTAGGCATCTTCATTTTCGCCAATGCGGTGTCCGCCTTCTGCGAGGCCGGGCTGCATCTGTATCTGCCGGACAATCCAACCTCGTACAGGTTGTTCACAGCGGCCTGAATGGGCGGAGATCAACCAGCGGAATCGTCAGACGAATCCTCCCCCTATTGACTGGGGATCACCACATCACCAGGACCAACGCGGCGCCGATGATCGCGAGCACCATGAAGGGCAGGATCCGAATGAGCATGGCCCGCCCTCCGAGACTCGCCACGAGGACGGTCTTGAATACGAGATTGCTCATGACGCCGGTGATTATGAGTCGCCACCCGATGTGCGGAGCGAGATCCCCCTGATTCACGAGTTGGGCGGTTGAGAGCGTGATGGCATCCATGTCGGTCAATCCGGACAATGCCGCGACCGCAAAGAGACCGGACTGGCCGACGTATTCCTTTGCCGCCGCCACGGCAAACAGGACACCGCCGTAGAGCAGGCCGAATATGACGGCCGTCCGAAGATTGGAAGGAGCGTGGCTGACGCTTGCTTCGATCGGGCGGCGGCAGAACACCACGAAGGCGATGATCGAGAGGAGTGTGAGCCATGCAAATGTGATCAAGAGCGGCGGTGCTAGGCTCGGAAGAATCTCCGCTGCGACGATCAGGATTTCAAACAGAACACGAGCGATGACAATCGTCGAGGCAATCACAACTACTGCGGCCGATGCGCCTGCAGGCACACCTCCTTTTTGGGATTGCCTTGCGATACCGACGGTTGTGGCGGTGCTTGAGATGACGCCACCGAGGAGCCCTGCTGCGAGCGTTCCGGACCGTTGCCCGAAGAGCCGCTGCGCGATCCACGCGGACAGGCTGATACCGACGATCAGAACCACCATGAGCCAGATGCGGAACGGGTTCAGGACACCATATGGCCCCCAGGCTTCGTTCGGGAGGACCGGCAGGATCACCATTCCGATCAGAACGAGTCGTACGACGGCTTGGACATCCTGCTTACTCGTCTTGGCAATGATCCGTCGCAGCGGATGCTTCCATTGCAGCAGGAGCGCGACGACTCCAGTGACGACAACGGCGCCTTCAGCGAACCCACGCATGGTCATGATCCCGACACAGAACATGACAACACTGGCCACCATCGACGTGATGCCACCTCGTGCTGAAGGGCGAAGGGAGTGCACGACGATGAGCGTGCCCAGCACAATAAAGGCTCCGATCAGCAGGGGATCGCCCAACTCGCGGGACAGCAGTCCCGACAACGCCCCGAAGAGCGTGATCAGCGCGAATGTGCGCCCGGCGGGATGTTGATCGGCCCACTCCCGTTGCAGTCCGATCAGCAGCCCGAGTGCCGTGGCGAGGGCGAGTGAAAGTAGATCCGGCATCGGCATGGCTCTCTCAAGGGTATCAGCGCGTATCGCCCTTCGTCGGGTACAGTGCGGGCATGTACAGATCACTGCTGACGGGAATCGTTGTATTGGGTGTGCTCTGTGGTACTGCGGCGATGCAGGAATCAAAAAGCTTACAGGCTGAAGTGTTCAAGATCGATCCGGTGCATTCAACCGTGCTTTTTCGCATCCATCACGCGGGCGCAGGGCGATTCTGGGGACGGTTCAACGATGTCGCCGGGACGGTCACATGGCCGCGGGACGATTCCGTAGCACCGAATTTCGATATCAGAGTTGTGGTGAACAGCGTCGATACCGGCAACGAAAGACTCGACGGCACACTCAAGGGCCCTGATTTCTTCAATACCCGCGAATTCGAGGATGTTTCGTTCAAGAGCACCTCGGCCGAGCGGATCCGTGATGGACATTGGAAAGTCACCGGCGACATGACCATGCTCGGGGTGACCAAACCGGTCACAGCCGAGGTCGAGGTCACCGGCGTCCGTGGCAATCAAGTCGTCGCCAAGGCGGGCTGGGAAGCATGGTTTGAAATCAATCGATCCGACTTCGGAATGGATTGGGGTGTCGAGAACGGCGCACTCAGCGACGATGTCAAGATGATCGTGGGTCTTGAGGGTGGCATCGAGCCGGGACGTTGATAGCTGATGGTTGAGTCGATGCTCTGGAGCGTCGGGATTCCGGTCACGGCAGGCGGTCTGCTGCTGGCGGTCTGCTGGTGGGTATTGGGTTTCGGGCGTTGGCCGTGGATGACACGGATCGTGGTGGTCCTCGCCATCGGTGGTGCTGCGGGCGGTTCATTTCTTGCGAGCGTGGGGTTGCCGGGCTGGCCGCTTGCTCAGAAGTGGCACGGTGTGTTTTTGATGGCGGGGGCGGTGACGGTCGCTGGATTGATTGAAGCGATGTGTCCGCGGCGGGACTGGGCGGGCCGAGTCGTGCTTGCCATGGCGATCGGTGTGGCCAGCGTGTGGTTGTTACCGCTGCCGGAGCAGTCTGCTCTGACGGTGGGCTGGGTTGCGGGCGGATCGGCCTTGCTTGTCGGGATGCTGGATCGTGCCCGCGGCGGCTTGGCAGTGCCTGTTGGAGGGTGGGCTGCTGCCGCGGCGATTTCCGTGATGGCGATTGTGGCCGGATCGATGACGCTCTCACTCATGGCCGGGGCCGTCTCGGCGATGTGCGGGCTTGTGATCGTGCTTGGATGGTTCGCCGGAGGTCGCGTGACTGAAGGCGTATCGGGCGGCGGCTTGACACTCGGTGGCATACTCGCCGTGATCGCGCTCACCGCGTGGGCCTACGACTACAACGTTGTGCCGGGCTGGGCGTGGGCAGTTTCCGGAAGTGGTTTCGCCTTGGCCTGTATTCTTGAGATCGGCCCGCTGGGACGATGGAAGGGGTACCCGGCGACAGTTGTGAGATCAATCGTGATGATCAGCCCGCCCGTGTATGTCGTGGTGCATGAGTGGGACGCTGTGAAGGGTGCCCTCAGTGGCTGATTCAAACCAGACACCACGCCGCGCATTCGTCGGCGTGGCGATGGTTGCCTTCGCCGAGTTGTGGGAGCGGGCGAGTTACTACAGTTTGGTGGCCTTGCTGGCGCTCTACGCGGTCGCGCCTCGGGCGCACGGCGGGCTCGGAGTCAGCCGCGCCGAAGCAACCGAGATCTCGGGCGACTACACGCTGATGGCCTTCGGGCTGCCCGTCGTGTTCGGATTCTTGGGAGATCGCTTCCTTGGACACTACCGAGCAGTGGTGCTTGGCGCATGCATCATCGTGTCCGGACATGCGACGCTGTTTTTTGGCAATCACGAAGACACCGTGGTGTTGTGGGCTGCCTTGTGGCTCGTCGCGACGGGGACCGGGCTGCTCAAGCCCGCGATGCCCTGTCTGGTCAGTTCCTTCTACGGTCAGAACCGTGTCCGGCGTGATCAGGCCTTCAAGTACTACTACATGATGATCAACATTGGCGGAATGACCGGCCCATTCATCGCCGGTCTTATTCAGGTGAAGTGGGGATTCGACTGGGCCTTCTTGTGGGCAGGGCTCGGCATGTCGGTAGCGCTCATCGTACTCATCATGGCCCGACCGCTTGTCCCCACCACCGAGCGGGGGCGTCCGGGCCTCGCCTGTGATGGAGTACCGGAACCCCCCGATCCGATTGCGATCGACACCAAGCGGTTGCGGGTCAATCTGTGTGCCTTGGCGGCGCTCTTTGTGCTGTTCCTCGTGTGGGCGATGGCGTATGGGGTGTTCGCCGGAAGCGCGACAACCGAACTCATCGGGAACTTCTATGTCGATCGAACCGTCTTTGGATGGACCATCCCGGCTGCGGCGATGAACTCGATCGAACCAGCGATCATCGTCATGGCAACGCCGGTGCTGGCCTTTGGACTTGGGTGGCTGGCCCGCCGGGGAAGATTCCCGCACTCGATTTTCCAAATGGTCGTTGGCGGTCTGCTCTCGTGCGTGGCGGTGATCCTGCTTGGGTGGCTGGCGATGTCGATTCCGGAAGGCGTCAAGTCGGCGCCGGTCATCGGGCTGTGGGCCTTCATTGGGGCGTACGCCTTCATGAGCGTCGGCGAAGTCTTGATTTCACCGGTGTACATGGCCGTGATCACCCGGCTCGCGCCTCGCAGGCAGCAAGCAACCTGGCAGGGGGCCGTGCTGCTTGCGATCGGCATCCTCGGGTTCGCCACCAGCCGGATCGGCGCCTACGCCGAACGGGACGGGGGCTCGCACCGGGTGGAGACCTTCATGGTGACTGGCGGCATCGCGCTTGGCATCGTGCTGATCTTCGCCTTCGGCACGCCCTTCCTTGTGCGGCTTGTTCAGCGGTACAACCCGCAGCCGGCCGGGATCGATTCGGCACTCGGCGATGAACTCGAATCGCTCACGCAACTGGATGCGAGCGAACCAGCGATTGGGGTCCGCGTAGACAAGGAATAAGGGGGCCAGATACCGTCCATGTGCTCTTGCGGGCGACTCCCGTGGAGCTGTCCGACCGTTGTTTTATGGACAGAGGTGTCCTGTACCAGATAGACTTCATGATCATGCAAAGCCTCTCCCCAGCCCGCCTGACGCTACCCATCTTGCTTATTGCAGGCATGGTGCTGCATGTATCGTTGCCGGGGTTCGGCTGCCGCGTTGTGGCTGCCACGACCGGCGGCGGTGGGGGATGCCAGAAGGCGACCCAGCCCTGCAAACGTATGGCCGAGTCGCGGCGTTGCTGCCGGGCGATGGAGCGGGC
>JASMMN010000051.1 GCA_030748155.1 Phycisphaerales bacterium | reverse complement strand
TGCGGGCTTCGGACGGTTCGCAATCCGATCTCACTGGCTCGTCAGGTGCTTGAGCGGACCTCACATGTCTTCGTCGGTGGACAGGGGGCAGAGGATCTGGCAAAGGTCTGGGGACTCAAGCGTGTGCCGAATGAGTGGTTTACGACCGATCGGCGACTTGAGGAACTTCGACGTTGCCTCGCGACAGACGGTGATGATGGCCCCTATCCGGCGACGGTCGGGGCGGTGGCCTGTGATGTGCATGGCAATGTGGCAGCGGCGACTTCGACCGGTGGCACAACCGGCAAACTACCCGGCCGCATCGGCGACGCACCACTCATCAACGCAGGCACTTGGGCCGATGCTCGCGTCGCTGTTTCGTGCACCGGGATTGGCGAGCGGTTCGTGCTGGCAGGTACCGCCCGCATGGTGGCAGCACGAGTAGAACTGCTCGATGAACCGATTGAGCAGGCGGCGGCGATGGTGATGGATTCGATGCCGCCAGAGTCAGGCGGGTTGATCGCCGTGGATCACACCGGTGTCGTGACGCTGCCCTTTACATCCTCGGGGATGTATCGCGGTTGGGCCACGGCAGACGGCTCGTCAGGGATTGGCATCGGCCCATGAAGCGGTAGTTGCTTGACGTCACCAAATCGACGACAATGCCTGCGTGGTGAGTTCAGGACAGATCGGGGAGCGGGGGATTCAGACCCGTACACGGCTCATCGAAGCCATGCTCGAGTTGGTCAACGAGGGCGGCTTGCCTGTAGCGGCAAGTGTCCGTTCGATTGCCCGCCGCGCGGGCGTGACCGAGGCGGTCCTCTACCGCTACTTTCCCGCAAAGGAAGCGATGCTTCGTGAGGTTTGGGAAACCTCGCTGAAGCCGATGGCCGAACAGAAGCGGGCGCTGCTTGCCGAGGCATCCGACTCGCCCACAGAAGTACTACAGGATTGGATTCGCATCACATACGAGCAGTTCGACCAGAATCCCGCAGCGTTTCACTTTGTGTTCCTCAGCGAAGGCACGGCCAACTGGCGAGAAGATCCCGTCTACAGCGTGCAAGGCGAACTGCTCGGCAACTGGATGACAGGGATGCTGGATCCCGCGCGAATCGCGCCCCTGAGCCACACCAGAGCCCTGCACTGCTTCGTGGACTTGCTGCTGGCCGTTCCCCGCCGCATCCGCAGCGGAGACTTGGACGGGCCAGCAATCGCCTATGTGGACGAAACCCTCGCTGCTTCAATCCGCGTGCTTGGCATCTGATTCCCCTGCTCTATCATGGCTCTCTACGCTGCCATGACGGATATCCACAAGCACGCCACCGACCACCAATCGACCGCAGACGCTGCGCCACCGAACGGAGATATCTACATCGGTCGCGATCTGGCCTGGCTCGACTTCAACGAGCGGGTACTGGCGCAGGCCGAGGACGAGCAACGTCCACTCTTCGATCGTCTCCGATTTCTTGCGATCTGCGAGAGCAATCTCGACGAGTTCTTCATGAAGCGCATAGCACTGCTCCGCAGGCGGATCGAACTCGGAATCGACAAGGTCACCCACGACGGTTTATCGGTCCGCAAGCAACTTGCTGCGGCGCGAAAGCAGGTACACCGTGTCGTACAGCGGCAGACACAACTGTGGGAGCAGGTGCTCCACCGACACCTCATCGCAGAGGGCATTCACCTCACCACGATGGAGGAACTTCCTACTCGCTATCAGAATCGCGTGGACGACTGGTTTCATCGGCACGTTTTCCCACTGCTTACACCGCTTGCAGTGGACCCGGGACATCCATTCCCCTTCATCTCGAATCTTTCCCGCAACTTTGGTGTTCTGCTCGCAGACCCAGGCGAGTCCGAGCGTCGATTCGCCCGTGTGAAGATTCCGGATGCGATTCCGACGTGGATCCGCGTTCCAGTGCATGGCCCGGTCGGCGAGGCGCAGGACACGACACCGTGTCGCGTCGTACGCGTTGCTGACGTTGTTCGTCGCAATCTGGAATCGATTTTCCCCGGAATGCAGATTCTCGAAGTACTCGAATTCCGCGTCACCCGTGGTATTGGACTCGAGGAAGATGATGACGACGATGTGCAGGATCTCGCCCAATGGGTCAAGGCCTCGCTGCGGCATCGGCGATTTGCCGAGGCAGTTCGACTCGAAACGGCCGAAGGCTCTTCGCCAACTCTGGCAAATCTGATTCTCGAGGAGTTGGAACTCGACCCGGAATCACACTACCAGCGATGTGTACCGCTGGAGTGGGGGGGGCTCATGGATCTCACCCACTTCGACCGCAGTGATCTCTCGTCGCCCACGTGGCAGCCAATCGTTCCCACGCGACTTGCTGACCGAAACGAACCCATCTTTGATGCGATTCGCCGCGGCGACATACTGCTGAACCACCCCTACGACTCCTTCCACGCTTCCGTGGAGCGATTCATCTCAGAGGCAGCCGACGATCCGGACGTCGTCGCCATCAAACAGTGTCTCTACCGCACCGACCCCGATTCACCCTTCATCCACAACCTGCTTCGCGCGGCAGAAGCGGGCAAGCAGGTGACGTGCCTGGTCGAGTTGCGAGCGAGATTCGATGAAGATCGCAACCTGCAACTCACACGAACGCTCGAGAAACACGGTGTGCACGTCACCTATGGTGTCGTTGGACTCAAGACGCACGCCAAATGCTCACTCATTATCAGGCGAGAGGGTGGTGCCTTCCGCGCCTACGCGCATGTCGGTACGGGCAACTATCACGCAGGCACGGCGACGCTCTACAGCGACTGCGGCCTGTTGACCTGTGACGACGAGATCACTGGTGATGTGATCCAAGTATTCAATTACCTGACCGGTCGATCACGGTACCGCGACTACGAACAACTGCTCGTGGCACCGGTCACGATGCGAACACACTTCCTCAATTGCATCGAGCGAGAGATCCAACACGCCAAAGACGGGCGACCGGCCCGCATGGTCGCCAAGATGAACCAACTGGAGGATCCCCGCATGATGCAAGCCATCATCCGCGCCTCGCAGGCTGGAGTTCAGTGTGATCTGATCATTCGTGGATTCTGCTGTCTCAGGGCGGGTGTTGTGGGATTCACAGACAACGTACGAATTACCTCGATCATCGGTGACTTCCTCGAGCACGGACGCATCTACCACTTCGCTGCGGGCAAAGAGGACCCACTCCACGGAGCGTGGTATATCGGCTCGGCCGACTGGATGAGGCGGAACCTCAGCCAGCGGGTGGAGATCGTGATGCCGATCAGTGATGAGGCTGCGAGGCGTCGCTTGTGCCGCATCATCGAAGTGAATCTCGCGGATCGACGCAATGCCTGGTCATTGGACCGTGTCGGAGCCTGGCATCACCTGTCTCCGCCGGACGATGCTGACGAGGATGGTCCAGAGGTGCTGGGTACGTTCGCCACACTTCGCCGCGATGCGATGCGAGCGGAAATCGAGGGGATGGCCGATCGAACAACCACAAGCAATCTACTCAAGAGCCTGCCAGAGCCCAAGTCCCGTCAGGACGACACGCCGCGGCTCGGTGGAGTCGAGCGGCTCGCCGGGCTGGCACTGCTCGACGGTCCGTGGCGAACGGCGAGCGAAATAGGCAGGCGGCTCACGATCTCGCCCTCGCTTACAACGGCGACCGGGCGGCAACTTGCGGCATTGGAATACATCGGCATCTTCAAGGTCGGCCGACACACGGTCTGGACGCCAACGCCCTTGCTGTCACGGGCCGTTGGAGGACCGCTTTCGTTGCTACAGCGACCGGATCGAGCAGCAGATTGGCTGGCGCGGCGAATCGGCCGCTACCTGCGGATTGAAGGGTGGCGGATTCGCCGTGGCGACGGCGATCCACTCGACCTCATTGCCGAGTCCAAGGCCGATGGCAAGCATGGCTGGCTCATCAAGGCCGACCGCCGTGGCGCGGGCAAGATGCTGCGGGAGGCCATGGCGGATGAGTGGACGATGCTTCACGCCGTCGGAACGACTGCGGACATTGTCAAGGTCCTTCGCCGCGCTCGCGCATCCATGGCTCCAACCGATCAAAGACGCATACAAGTGCATCCGCTGGCAACGATGTTGCGTCGCAGCGGCGTGGAGGATCCGAAGTGACGACACGAACGCTGATTTTGATGAGGCATGCGAAATCTTCATGGGAGACGGGTCTTGACGATCACAATCGACCACTCAACAAGCGAGGCGAATCTGCCGCGCCGCGCATGGGGCGGTGGCTTCGCTCGCAGAACGTGGTGCCGGATCTCATCCTCTGCTCAACCGCAACTCGCGCGAACCGCACTGCAGATCTCGTCGCGGGAGAACTCGGCGATGAGGTGGAGGTTCGTGCGATCAAGCAGTTGTATCTGCCGCTTCCACAGGACATCATGGAAGTGGTGACCCGCGAGGCTGGCGACGCATCGACGGTTCTCGTTGTGACGCACAACCCCGGCGTTTCATCGGCCGTCGAGGAGTTCGCGAATGTAGCGACGGTGATGCCGACGGCCGCTGCGGCGGTGATTGATTTCGAATTGCCGTCGTGGTCGGATCTGCTCGCGGAACCCCAAGGGACGTTGCGGAATTTCTGGCGGGTCAAGGAGTTGGTGTAGACGGTTCCTTCCCGTAGTGTGCCACATACCAATCCACAAACTTTTCGACACCCTCTTCAACCGAAGTACTCGCGGTGTAATCGAAGTCTCGCGATAGGTCGTCCATGTTCGACCATGTGGCCATCACATCGCCCGGCTGCATGGGCAGATTGTTGATGTCAGCTTTCCTGCCCAGTTTGGATTCCAGCACGTTGATGAAGTGCATCAGGTCAACAGGTTGGCCGTTCCCGATGTTGTAGATCCGCCAGGGAACGTTGCTCGTCGCGGGATCTGGGTTTGCTGGGTCGTAGGTGTTGTTGGCCGTCGCGGGACGAGCCAGTGCGTGTATGAGGCCCGACACAATATCGTCGACATACGTGAAGTCACGTTGGTGATTTCCGTGGTTGAACACATTGATCGGCTTGCCCGCAAGAATCGCTTTGGTAAACAGGAAGAGCGCCATGTCGGGTCGCCCCCAGGGTCCGTAGACGGTGAAGAAGCGTAGGCCGGTACACGGGAGCCCATACAAGTTGGCGTACGAGTGGGCCATGAGTTCATTGGCGCGTTTGGTGGCCGCGTAGAACGACACTGGATGGTTGCCCCCACGGTGTTCTGAGAATGGCATCCCGGTGTCGCTTCCGTACACCGATGACGTGGAGGCATACAGCAGATGTTCGATGTTCTGGTGTCGGCATCCTTCGAGTACATTGAGGAAGCCCGTGATGTTGGATGAGGCGTAGTCGTGCGGGTGATCAATGGAGTACCGAACCCCTGCCTGAGCCGCGAGATGAACCACACGATCAATGCGTGCGGTTTCAAAGAGCGACTCCATGGCCTCGCGATCGGCGATGTCGACCTTGATGAACTCGAAGCGATCCGAATCGTCGCGTGACCGGATTTCGGCAAGGCGTGCCTCTTTCAGGGCCGGGTCGTAGTAGGCGTTGAGATTGTCCAGCCCAATGACCACCTCGCCCTGTTCGAGCAGGCGATGCGTCGTAGCGGACCCGATAAAGCCAGCGGCACCGGTGACAAGCACACGCATTCGCGAGGGACTCCTGTCGGCGAAGTGGTGGGGTATCGTACCCGGAGGGGGTCAGGCACCGAAACTGACCCCGACCGCTGGTGAATGTTCATCACGTGAGCGTGTGGGGGCCAGATTCGGTATTCGACCCTGTATGGCACACGTATTACTCATCGAAGGCTTCAGCAGAGCATTGGTCTACTTCAGGCCGCCGCTCATTCGGGCGCTCCAGCGGGCAGGTCACCAGGTCACGGTTGCAACGTATCTGGAGCCCGATGATGGCGTTGCCGCGGCCATGGCGGAGATGGGTGTGCCCTGCGAGCATCTGCCGATGGCCCGCAACCGGGTGCGTGTGTTGGGCGATCTGATTCTGCTGTGGACGATGTGGCGGCTTCTCAGGCGCACCCGGCCCGATGTGTTGATCACATGGACCATCAAGCCGAATCTCTACGGGCCAATTGCCGGACGACTCGCAGGTGTGTCCCGCATCGGCATTGTCGTGTGCGGGCTTGGGCGGCTCCTGCTCGGAAGTGGTTTCGTGAGCCGTGTGGGGTGGCGGATGCTGCGGTTCAGCGCACGGCGCGCCGACCGCGTTTTCGTTCAGAATCCAGATGATCTGGCTTCCCTGCACTTACATCGGGCGGTGACGCCAAGGACCAAAGCCATCATGACGGCAGGATGCGGCGTTGATCTCGATGCCTTTGCCGTCGCGCCGCTTCCAGATCGTCCGGTTGTGCTCATGCTCGGCAGACTGCTCGCATCCAAGGGTGTACACGAGTACCTCGACGCAGCGGCGATCGTTCGTCAACAGCGGCCGGGTGTCGTTTTCGAACTTGCGGGACTTCTTGAGACCGGGAATGACGCTGTGTCGGAAGTAAGGATTCAGGCGGCGGTCGCGCAAGGCGATATCCGGTATCTCGGATTTCTCAAAGATCAAGATCTCGTTCGCGAGGCGATCTGCAGATCGTGCCTGTATGTGCTGCCAAGTTGGCACGAGGGCACACCTCACTCCACGCTTGAGGCGATGTCCATGGGGCGGGCCATTGTCACCACTGACGCGAGAGGCTGCCGCGAAACGGTGCAGGAGGGCGTGAATGGGCGCCTTGTTCCCGTCAGGAACGCCACGGCACTCGCCAAAGCAATATTGGACATGCTGGCCGATTCATCGCGTTTGGCTGAAATGGGCGCGGCGAGCCGGATGATGGCCGAGTCGAAGTTCGACGCCGACGAGGTGGCGGCGACGATCATGCGTGAGATGGGTTTGTAGCCACTACTGCCAAACTGCTGCCGAGTGGCCATCCCGGAAACCTCGCCTCCATCGAAGTCCATGCATGTAGTGTCCGGTTGACCCATCCTGACACGGATGGAAACTCATCAGTCGGAAGTTTGTCGGCGCGGAGCAGTCGCGCCCGAAGAATGCCCGGGATCACCATGCTCGGGAAGAGATACCGCACTTGTTGCACTGTCCAGCCCGCTTCCGAGATCTGGAGCTGCAGCATCCTTCGGTCATATCGACGACGATGGCCGAGCCGGTCATCCCAAGACGACCAGAGCGACTTCATCGCAGGAACGAGTGCCACTAGCACGCATCCTGGCGAGGCGATCGCCCGCATGGACTGCAACATCGATACCGGATCGTCGAGGTGTTCCAGTACATCCAGCGTTGTCATCGCGTCGGCGGCGACCGGGATATCCGTGAGCGTCGGCTCGCCGCCCGACATGATCGATGCTGGCACGCCGCGTTCTGTGGCGACGGCGATGCTGGTCGCGTCGACATCAAGTCCGTGTACCTGCGATACGCCGCGAACACCATCATCGAGGCATCGGCGAAGAAAGCCACCGGTTCCGCAGCCGATGTCGACAAGCAGACCACTTCGACGGCGGGCGGCGAGCATTCGAAGTACCACATCATGACGTGTTCTAAACCACCAGTAGTTCAGATCGTGCGCCGCCAGCGTGTCGTAGTGGGCCCGTTTCATGCCTCCGGCTTTCGTCTGGCTATAACCCGGTAGGCGGACCAAGGACACCACCTACCAGAAACTCGAAATGGCCGGCTTGGCGTCCAGCCGGCTCGTCGGGTGATGGTCGGTGGCAGCAAGCCGACATGGCACGGAACGCGAAGTCTTCCGCTACCGCGTCGGTGAAATCGCGGAAACCAGAGTCGCCGCTCCTCACGCAGTCGAATTCCCGGGCGGCACAGGATTTGCGCTAGATACAACGGATTGAGTGGGTTCGGCTCCAGAAAGGCGGCACCTCGCCAATCGGGGCGTTGCTCAGCGGTGGCAAGTTGCTGCTCCAACGCATCGATCGTCGGCCCGTCAAGATGGTGCAGAATGTGAAATCCGACGATGGCGACCACATGGTCAGGAATCGGCGAATCGCCAACGGCCTTCGAAGTGACTTCACAGGTGTCACCAACAGAGGCGGCGAGTTTTGTCCGCAACGTGTCATCGGGTTCGGTGGCGACGACACGAAGACCGAGTGACAGAAGCAGCTTGGTGTATCGTCCGCTTCCGGCGCCGATCTCCAGAACACAATCGCCCTCGCCCACGCCTGCCTCATGCAGGACGGCATGAACAACGGATTGTTGATGTGGATCGCTGACGTCTTGGTCGAGGTAGGTGTGCGCAGCCGAATCACGGTAGAGCGTAGATGGCTTCAGTTCAGGCATCGCTCGCTGCCGATCACGTAGAGTCCGCGGGCCTGCACCGGCGAAGGATTGCGGCCGACCATGTAGGCCAAGATGGTCAGGAAGATTGCGAGTACGCTGAGATTGAAGAAGATCAGTACGACAACCATCGCAATGCCTTCGACGGCGACGAGACCGGCTAGTTTGAGCACGGTCATCGTGATGACTGCGACCAAGGAAAGCAGCAGGCTGCCTGCGCTGATCAGCACCATCAGTCGAAGTGGAAGTTTCGAGTACCCGAAGAGTGCGCCAATCGCCAGACGAATGAGCCCCTTGAGACCAACTTGGCTGCGGCCCTCTGCGCGGCCATCGCGATCGAGTTGGACGGCGGCCTGCTTGAAACCGATCCACGATCGAAGGCCCGGGAAGAATACGTTCTCGTCAACATTGTCGAGTATCGCTTGCGCCGCTGGGGTGTTCATCACCGAGACGGTTCCGGCTTTTGCCGGGACCGGCGATCGGGCCCAGGGGGCGAGCAGTCGGTATAAACCTCCTGCACCAACTCGGAATAAGAACGACTCGCCTCGCGAGGC
>JASMMN010000050.1 GCA_030748155.1 Phycisphaerales bacterium | reverse complement strand
TTCATTCACTGAGTGTCGATCGGATCGTGGCGATCGAGGTGGGGACCGAGTTGATTGCCACATTGACATTGCAGAGTGGCAGGTCGCTGAATCCTTCGGGTGAAGCGCCGGCAGCGCCGAGTTCCTCCCATGTCGTCAGCGCGGTCGTGTCGATTCCGGAGATGCGACCGTCTGCTGTCACGCCGGTCGGAACAAGACGCGTGTCCGGCTCGGAGGATTGCATCATTCCCCGCGCCCATGCGATGAATGGAAGGAGGTCATCTGCGGCACTTGGAAGTGATGCATCGATCGACTCTGTGTATTGCAGGAAGTTGCTCAGGCGGGTCCGTGTCTCCGATTCGGCCCGCTGCAGCCCAGCAGGATCACGAAGCGGAATGGTTCGTACCAGTTGGCTCATCATCCGCCGGTCCTGCGGGGATGTCTTGGCGTGCGAAGAGATGCGGGTGATGAGCGGTGCGAGCCGCTGGAGCGTGTCCGCTGCCACCCGCGACGAGGCCAGATGCGGATCATTCGACAGGGCGGCGATCATCCGCAGCAGGACGGCGGCGTGGCTGGCCAGGTCGGTCTCCTCGGGGCTGGCAAGCCGTCGATCGAGCCGCTCGAGCAGCCCGTCGATCAACAGCGTCATCGTCGGAAGCCACCACGGCACCGCGGCCTCGAGGCGGTGCTGGTGCTCCCAGACCGGCGGCGTCGTGGCCTCCTTTGAGACTGCCGATCGGCCAAGGAGTGCATCAATCGCATCGACCGCGGCCGCGTCCGTCGTCCACGGCTGCGGGGCCTCTACAGCGATGAGACCGGCCTCGAGCCACAGCCTGCCTCCGTTGGCCAAAGCCGCAGGATCCACGCGGCCAGCGGCGAGGGCTTGGAATTGCCCGGTTCGCTGCCGGATCGACGCCACGGTTTTGTTTCGACTCTCCAGAACACTTATCATGGCGGGCATGAGCGCGCCGGCCAGCAGCCCGTACTTTCCCCGCTTGATGTCTTCTTCGGCCCCCGCGAGCGTCTTCAGCCCGGACTCCAGATTGGGGTTGCTCGCCGCGGCGATGGCGACATCCTGGGCTTGGGACAACCGGTCAAACTCGGCATTAGCTTGACCCACCGTGAGGGTTGGCAGGAAAGCCAATTCTTGAGCCCACGCATCGTCTGCCTTTCCGATCAACCCCGACACGCTGGTGTTCGGATCAAGGTCTGGATCATCGAGCCCGAATTGTTGCTTCAGCCACCCCTGTGTAACCCGCTGCTCGGTTCGGATCGCCTCTGTAATCCCGAAGGGATCGCGATCGGTGGTTGGGGCGAAACGAGCTGCCAAGTGCATGGCGGCATCAGGAGTCAGTTGACCACGCGTCACCATGGTGTCCGTGATTCGTCCGGCAAGGCGATCGATGATCGAGGCCGAGACCATAGACCCGATGATCAGGTGGTCGGATTGAAGATGCTCGGCGGATCGGATCGCTGCTTCGGCGTATTGAATCGCGTTCTCGGGATTGCCTTCTTGAAGGGACATGGCTGCCGCTTCCTCCAGCAGCCTCGCGGCACGCATCATCGAACCGAGGTGGGGCAGCAGTGCATTGAACCCTTGGCCATCGACATCTACCCCGAAGTCGCACTGTGATCGAGTGCTGGCTTCGACGATTTGATCAACCGCCTCGCCGTTGGCGGCGCGCCATGCGCGAATCGCACCATCATCAACCGGATACCAGTGGGCCAGGCACTCTGCAACCCACTCGAACTGCTCGGTGTCTTCATCGGATTGAGCCGCCAACTGCTCGAATGCCTCTCGGTACAGGTGTGCTGCGTTCTCGGAATCGGCGGCCGGTCCGAGCAGGATGAGCGACATGGCGATCGTCAGCATGGCTTGGTTCCTCGATAACGGTGGGTGATCAACCGGCTATTGTGTCACAAACCACATGCGATCGGAGACCCTGTTTGGACTCACCCAACCCGTTTATTCCCTATCAACCGTACCAACCTGATGGTGATCGACACGATGCCTTGGAGGGATTCCGGGCTCGCATGGCGGCGAGACGATCGGTTCGGCAGTTCTCAAGAGCGCCGGTTGATCTGTCTTTGATCGAAACCATCATCGCTGCGGCGGGAACCGCCCCGAGCGGCGCGAACAAGCAGCCGTGGCGATTCGTCGTTGTGGGCGATGCCGCGACCAAGCGAACTATCCGCGAAGCTGCCGAAGCCGAAGAGCGGGCTTTCTACGAGCAGCGGGCTCCGAATGCGTGGCTCGAAGACTTGACGCCGCTTCAAACAGGGCCAGAGAAGGCTTTCCTTGAGGACGCCCCATGGCTCATCGTGGTATTCAAACTCATGCGGGATGATCGGGGGGGCGATACCTCGGATGGCGTGTACTACGTCAACGAATCCGTTGGAATTGCGACCGGGTTGCTGCTTGCCGCCGCGCAGCACGCCGGCCTGGCGACACTGACGCACACACCGAGCCCGATGGGATTCCTGCGAGACGTTCTTGGGCGACCCGAGTATGAAAGGCCCTTCGCGGTGATCCCAATAGGATGGCCGGCAGAAGGCTGTACTGTTCCGGACATTGGGAGGAAACCTCTGGGCGAGATTCTTCACATGCACACACCCAAGAACGAGGGTCCCACTTGATCTGGCTCCATTGGACTTTGACCGGTGTATTCGCGGTGCTCGGCTTGGGGTGCATCCTGCTGACAGTCATGCAGTTGCCCGGAATTTGGATCATGCTGCTGCTTGCGCTTGGTGTGCAACTCGCCGACGTTGCTTGGATTCACGGTGCTGAAACAGACGCCGGCTGGTGGGCGCTGGGTATTGGTCTGGCGCTGGCAGTTGTTGCAGAAATTCTGGAGGGCACGGCCGGTGCTGCTGGTGCGAAGGTTGGTGGTGGTACTCGCCGGGCAATGTGGGGTGGTTTCATCGGCGGCCTCGTGGGTGCCATTCTTGGTACTCCGCTCATCCCCATTCCGGTGCTTGGCACGTTCATTGGCGCTATTGTCGGTGCATTTGCTGGAGCGCTGATCGGCGAAACAACCGCCAAACACACTCCGAGCGTTGCTGAGGCACTCAAGCCAGCCGCCGGCGCTGCAGCCGGCCGAGCAGTCGGCACCGTCTTCAAGATGGCCATTGGTGTGGCCGTCTGGCTCATCCTGATTGCCGGACTCCTGATCCGCTGATCAGTCGGTGGTCACGCGAAGGACTTCAGAAAGGGTGGTGTGGCCAGCGACCATTTTTTGCATCGCGTCCTGTCGGAGGGTGTTCATGCCGGCGTCGCAGCAGTGTCTCCGCAGTTCGTTGACCGTCGGGTTGCCCGCGATGCGGTCGCGGAGCATGTCGTCCACTTGGAGCATTTCGTAGATGCCGATGCGGCCGGCCATACCAGTCTGGCGGCAGTTGTCACAGCCAGTCCCCTCGCGCATTGTTTCAAGCGATATACCGTGCTTGGCAAGGATATCGATGGCCTCCTTGCTGACGGGCTTGGCAGCGACGCAGTTGTGGCAGACTTTTCGCATCAGACGCTGCGCGAGCACGGCGTTGACGGCGCCCGCTACCAGAAAGGGTTCGATTCCGATGTTGATGAGCCGTGTGATTGACGAGGGGGCGTCGTTGGTGTGGAGTGTAGAGAGCACCAGGTGTCCAGTGAGCGCAGCCTGAATGGCGATCGTGGCAGTTTCCTGATCTCGAATCTCGCCCACCATGATGACATCGGGGTCCTGTCGAAGCAGGGTTCGAAGTGCCGCACCGAAGGTCATGCCGATTCGATCGTGCGTCTGCATTTGGGTGATGCCGCGCAATTGATATTCCACCGGATCTTCGACCGTCGAGACGTTGAGTCGCTGAAGATCGAGTTCCTGCATGGAACCGTAGAGGGTGGTGGTCTTGCCCGAGCCGGTCGGTCCGGTGACAAGCAGGATGCCGTGCGGCTGGACGATCTGCTTTCTCCACGCAGCGAGCGTCTCTTCTTGAAAGCCCAGATCATCGAGAGGGACCTGAATCGACCGGTTGTCGAGCAGACGCATGACGGTCTTCTCGCCGTGAGGCGTAGGTGCCGTGGAGATTCGAAGATCCAACGGGCGACCACGAACCTGCAGGCGAATGCGGCCGTCTTGAGGCAGCCGCCGTTCTGCGATGTCCAGCGACGCGAGGATCTTGATCCGACTCGTGATGGCCGCGAGCATCCGTCGTGGTGGGTTCATCGTTTCGTACAGCACACCATCAATGCGAAGACGGACCTTCAGCGATGACTCGGAGGGTTCGATGTGGATATCCGAAGCACCGTCCCGCACCGCGGTTTGAATGATGTGATTGACATAGCGAACGACCGGTGAGGAACTTCCGTCATCAACCTCATCGTCGCCGTCGTCTTCGAGCAGTTCCACATCGTCCTCGGCGACATCGGCGAGCAGCGCCTGCAGGTCGAGATCGTCCGGGGCGGTTTCTTTGGCTGAGTCGAGCAATGCCCCGATGATGGACGGGCAGGCGATCGTGTGCCGCACGGGAACGCCGCCCATCAGATCACGCACCTCGTCGATTGTCGCGATGTCCAAGGCGCTCGCGGTAGCCAGCATCAGTCGGTCGCCCTCATTTTGCAGAGGCAGGATGCGCCGGTCGCGGCAGTAATCAATGCCGAGCAGTGTCAAGCTGTCGGAATCCAGATCGCTGGCGGTAGGTTCCACGAAATCAAGCCCGGCGCCGGCCGCGAGCGTGGACATGACCGAAGCCTCATCGGCACCCATGTTCAGCAGGATGTCGTGAAGTTCGGTGCCCGGCGTCTGCCGCTGAACACGGCGTGCAGATTCGACCTGCTCGCGGGAGACGAGATCATGCTCTGTCAGAGCCGACCCGAGATCGAACATGGAACTCGGCTGCAAGTCATCCGGCGACCAGAGCTCTCGCATGGTGTCATCTGGTTGAGACTTGTGTGGTGGTTCGATTGGCGTGTGGCGTTGCACGGGAATAGACCCTTCACGGACGAGGGAGTTCAACCTCGACAGAGACATCCAACTCGGAGTCGGTCGCCTGCACGAGTACGCCCGGTCCGTCAAGTGAGAGAAGTTGCAGATGCGTGCGTTCATCGAGTTCGACGTCTTTGTGAAGCGGGAGACTGATGCCACCAACTACAGCGACGCTGTGTCGGCCGCGGAGCACCATGGAAACTCGCATCTCAGAAATCTGCGATTGCATCTGCGTGATGCGCGCCTCGCGGGCCTCATCGATGCGGGATTGAGACATCATGATCGGCGCGTTGAGCAGTCGGCCCGGAAGGACAAATGGATTGCCTTTGAGTGCCTCAAGCGGAACTTGAAGTTTCGGGTTGTTGGAGTGTGCTAGGACGATCAGAGGATCGTCATCATCGAGTTGAACGTTGCCGCTCAAACCGCGAACCGCAGGATTCAGATAAGCGACGATCTCCTGCTCGGCATTGAACTCGGCAGTGGCCGCTGCCGGGCCTCCAGAGAGCAGTCGCATGATGACGATGAGGCACAGCCCACCTCCCGCTACAAGACCCATGAGCACCATGCGGGTTCGTCGCTGCCCCGAGAACGGCGCTGCGTCCGAAAGTGTGAAGGCTTCTTCATCACCAGCGCCCTCGACTTCGATCGGATCGATCCAATTCATCGTGATGTACCTCTGGTGGATGCGATCTCTGGGACGGCGTCCGCGAAGTAGATGCTCAACGTGAACTGCGTGGCGATCGATCCCGGGGGGAGTTCGTGCTGGGGAACACGGATCTTCAGGCCTGCTTCTTGAATCGATATCCGGGACAGCCGTGTGATGCGGGGCATGGTTTCAAGTTCGAGCAAGAAGCGATAGAAGCCCTCGAACGGCCCGTCCATTGAGACTTCCAGCGGCAGTTCCATGTATACGGCCGTTGGCACCGGCGGTTTGGTTTTCACCGATCGGACTTGCATGCCGTTTCGCTCGGCGAGTTGCCAGATGTTCTCAAGTACGCCCTCGACATCGCGCCGCCGAGGCAGTTGCGCCTCCACTTGCTGAACCAGTTTCTCGCCGGCGATGAGCGCAACTTCTAGATCTGGAATCTGCTCGGCCAACCTGGAAATGCGGTCAAGTTGTTGCTGGCGAGTGGCGATGTCCTGCATGGCTTCGGCAATGTCTGCATTCTGCGGACGGAATACCGTGTACCACGCGGTAAGCGGGATGCCCAGCAGGGCCACGACGAAGCCGACTTTCCGAGCAGTTGTGTTCATTGGTGGAGGGCTCCAAATGCACCGGAGAACATTGGCGTAACACCATGCAAGTCCGCATCTGATCCGAGTTCGACCTTGATCCGGAATTGGCGGACGGACAACTCGTTGAGATCAATCTCCTCTGAGAAGTGGAGGGTGACGTTTTCGAGCAGTGGGTGTTCGTTGAGCGCGGCCAGAAAGGCCGAGACATGCACATCGGTCGGCGCAAATCCAAGTAGCGACACTTCCGTGCGCCAGCGAGGTGGTTCGACGCGGGGATCTGCCTGTGCTTCGGCGGTTGTCTGTCCTCTTTGGGGGCGGTTGGAGGGCGCGTCGGCATCGTCGGGCTGTGCAGGCGGCATCAGATGTGAAGTCAACTCGAATTCAAGCAGCCCAAGCCCTTCAGGCATGCGATTGATGAACTCGGAGAGCAGCACTGAGCGAGGAAGTCGATCGACCAGGCTCGCTGCGAGCTCCGCTCGCTCGGAGATGTGTGCTTGCCGATCCTCGAGTTTCGAGAGCAGACGAACTTGATCCGCAGCCTCCTCGTAGCGGATCGAGATCTGCTCGCGGATTTCACTGACTCGATGCCAGTCGGAGCGGGTAATAAAGAAGGCGACGACAACACCAGCAAGCACAATGGCAAACAACGAGAGTGCCGCAAAGTGCATGCGGCGATCCTGCTTGTGTTCGATGTACTCGCGAGGGAGAAAGTCGTCATCCGGTCTATTCATGCCACGTTCCTATTGCAATTGGTTGCGGCCAGCCCCGCGGCGATGGCCCACTGCGGTCGAACTTGAAGGGACCAGTCCTGAGTTCGAATGGAGGTTGACGAGGCATCCCATCGCGCCAGCGGGTCGCCGATCCGGGCCGGAAGTTGAAGGGTTCGCGCAATGGCGCGGCACGGACCGGCCGAGGTGGCGCCTTGGCCGGTGAAGACAATTCGTTCGATCGGTGTCTGCCCGAACAGGCCTTGATAATGCCGTATGCACATGTGGAGTTCTTCACAGAGATCGTCGACCGCTCTGCCGCATGGTTCGGCGGCAGGGGGAATGGCGGGCATGCTGGGACAGGCTTGCTGTTGTCGGCGGTTGATGGCGGTGAGTACATCGGCAGTACTCGCGTCGATGCAATCGGCGTATTCGGGTTCCGGAGCGACGGCGTTATTGGCGGCATCTCCATCGACCGCAACGGCTCCGGAAACACGACGCGCAGCAACCATGGACGAACCGTGACCAAAGGCGACAGTCACGTTTGCGGGTTCGAGATCCACGTACATGGTGGCCGTATCCTCGTCTGAATCGCGGCGATTCACATGTTGAAATGCTCGAAGCAACATGCTGGCCGGCGAGTACACGCCAGTGACCTCAAGACCATGTTCGTGCAGCATGGCCACATATCGAAGCACGATCTCGCGGGGCATGGCGATACACAGGAGTTCACGCCCACCTCGCGTCGATTTCCACGGGCTGCTCACATCGATGCTGCGAATCATCGGATTCGCGCCGAGATCCTGTACGCGGGTCTGCATGGCGGTTTCGGGATCCTCAGCGGGGTTCAACCGCAGATGTGTCATCGTGACGATCGATACAGGCATGGATGCCACGATCCGTTTGCCGGTCCATGCGGCGTTGGATGCCAGTTGGCTGATCATGCACTCTGCGCGAGCGAGATGCGTCTGCAGATCGAACGAGGTATCGGCGGCGGAGGGCTCTTCCATCGCCGCCGTGATGGTCGTGCCATCGCTGTCCAGTTGGAGCATTCTGATGCACGACGCCCCAAGATCCGCTGCGATGGGCGGTGCCGCGGGTCGTCTCCAGTTGAACTGCATGCGCATACCTCCAGCGAGTCACCAGAAATGACCACCGATAGGCTCGTCGGCACGATTGAGGCTGTGCTGAAGGGTGGGGTCCAGAGGCGTACTCGCGGCGGGGCACCCTACATCGACTGCCCCGATTATGCCGGTTTGCAGGCTTCGATGCGGGGCAGGGTGCTCTGCATGACGCCGCGAAGCATCGCAAGTGCCTGCGGCCGATCCCACACCTGTCGGTCGCGGTGGCCGGTGGTATTGGAGATCACTCGAATCTCGATCGCTGGCACAGCAAGCACTTTCGCCGCGTGGACAACGGCGGCACCTTCCATCGCCTCTGCCGCGCACCCGGTTCGGGCGGCGATTCGCTCCGCCGCCTCATCGGTACCGGAGCAGGTGGCGACGGTGGCAATGCGATGAACCGGTGCCACTCCACGCACCGCGTTGACCAGTTCTGCATCACATGGCACGGCGTTGCCGCGGAAATCGCCAAGCAGAAAGCCAAACTCGGCCATGTCCTGAAAGCCCGTCGGCGTGTCGATGCCTTCTTCGGCGTACACACAGCAATCGGCGGCCAGCATGTCGCCGATCTGCAAATCGCTTCCAGGAAGCGCACCAGCGAGTCCCGCCGAAATGACGGCCCTGAATGGACCATGCCGTTCAATATTGAGTGCCGTGGCGACTGCAGCATTGGTTCGCCCGATACCTGCAGCGACAACCCGCACACCATCCAACGCGCCGATGGCATCCGCTTCGGCTTCGACGGCGGTTACGACGAGAATACTCACGCCGGGCTGGCACCGCCCGCGAGGCGACGCGTGATCCAAGTCGAAAGATCCCGCAGTGGCACATCGAATTGTGCGCCCGCATCAAGGTCCTTGACCACCACAGCACCGTCGCCGACTTCATCGCCGAGCACCACGGCAAGGCGAGCGTGACAGTTCGATGCTTCCTTGAACTGTTTGCCGATATTTCTGCTCGCCTTCCACGTATGCCGCACGTGCAGACCGATATCTCGCAGCGCTGTCGAGAGTGGAATGAGCATCGCTTCGGCTTCATCGATTCCAGAGGACAACACGAATACATCGGGCCGTGCAAGGAGCATCTCGTCACCGCCGATCAGGCCGCGATCAGCGAGCAACAAGCCGAGGACGACGTCGCCCATACCGAATCCACAGGCCGGAATGGATGGGCCGCCGAAGAGTTCGACAAGATGGTCGTAGCGGCCGCCGCCGGCAAGTGCACGGAAGGTTCCAGCGGCGTCATGGATTTCCCATACCGTGCCGGTGTAGTAGGCCAATCCTCGAACGATGCCGAGGTCCCAATCGCAGAATGGCAGCAGCCCGCGGCGGTCGAGTTCGGTGGACAACGTTTCGAGTTCATTCACCGAATCGGCTGGCAGACCATGGCGATCGGCGATGGTAGTGGGGGACTGAACGGCCGGGATCCGTGTGCAGATCATCTCTCCGAGTCGTGTGACATCGGTTTCATCCAGGCCCAGTTCCGCCGCCTGCTCAGCGAAGACTTCCGGGGGAAGTTTCTCGCGGCGATCAATGAGGTTGAACGCATCACTCATGCGATCATTGGCAACACCAAGGTCCGCAAGCATGCTCGCCGCGGCACCACGATGGCTGATTCGTACGCGGATGTCCGCTGGACCAAGGCCGAGTCCTCGCAGCGCCGCAACAGCCACCGCGATGACCTCGGCATCCGCTTCCGGTCCGACGACGCCGAGAATATCGACGTTCCACTGCCGATGCTCACGCAGCCGCCCCTTCTGTGGACGCTCGGCCCGAAAGAGATCTGGAATGGCGAACCACTTGGTGGGAATGGGAAGCGAGCGTCCCTTGGCCGTCGCCATGCGAGCGAGTGTCGGCGTGAATTCAGGCCGCAGCGCATAGTCGGTGTCACCGCCGCTGCGTTGGAACGAGAACAACTCGCTGATGATGCCCTCGCCGCTCTTGATCGTGTACAGATCCAAGTGTTCGAAGGTCGGTCCGTTGATCTCGGCAAAACCATGGCGAATCGAAGCCGATCGCCATGCCTGTTCCAGATGGCGGCGTACAGCCATATCTTCCGGGAAGAAGTCCCGCATGCCCTTTGGGGCTTGGAAGATGTGTGTAGATGCTGCCATCGGGGCGGAAGGTACCACAGGGGGGTCTGGTCCCGCGTCGGCATCCGACCCCGTTCTCCGTCCTTCTTCCGTGTCTTTCAACCATCAGGGTCAGTTCCGGTAGCAAGGGGATCACGTGCCGAAGCGATGCCCGACCCTTGCGTGGTAGGCTTCCATGGTGGACGGAACCGTTGTACTGCTGCACGGCCTGGGGCGGACGAGGCGTTCGATGTTGCGGCTCCAGTCGCATATCAATGCGGCCGGGTTTGAGACGAGGAACATCGGCTATCGATCTCGCAAGTTGACGGTGCGGGAGGCCATCGAGCACGTATCCGATGTACTTGGCGATCTCCGGGTGGAGCATCCGTTGATCGGCGTGGCACATTCCATGGGAGCCTTGGTGCTTCGCGGCTTGGCCTCGCGTTTCAATTGGCAGGGTTGTGTGCTGCTCGGGCCTCCAAATCACGCGAGCGGGCTCGCTGGATATGTCAGCGGGATTCCGCCGGTGCGATGGTTGATGGGCCCGGCTTGTAGCGAACTTGCATTCGAACCCGTTCTTCCCGATCCTCCGAAGCCTTGCGGCATTATCGTCGGTACTCGGGGCGCGACGCTCGACAACCCACCGAGTTGGATTGGCATGCTTCGGGGTGTCTTTGATCACGATGAAGTGCACGACGGAACCGTCTCGCTCCGTGAATCCGTCCATCCTGCGGCGACCGACTTGGCCATGGTGAACGTGTCGCACCTTCGTATGATGAATCATCCCGAGACGGTCCAACTCGTGCTGCGTTTTTTGAAAACAGGTGGCTTCGGCACCGCTGGCATGGAGCCATCGGTCGCGGAGGTTGCGGTGGGTGCCGATCCTTTGGCGACCTGATTTGTACTAACTGGTGGACACGTCCGTCGGATCTGATCCAACCGCATCATTTTCCTGGGAATCCGAAGCGGCTCCGCCGCGCGACGATCGCTTTCTCGGCAGGAGGCTGAAAAAAGAACACGACGGGTGGCCGAGGCCACCCGTCGTGTTCCATATTGGTCAGAACCTCAGGAGCAGGGTCCGAAGTTGCCGATGACTGTCAGCAGGTCGTTGATATCGACAATGCCATTGCCATCGATGTCACCGTCACATACTCCTGTGCAGGTGAAGTTGCCGATGACTGTCAGCAGGTCATTGATATCGACCTCGCCGTTGCCATCGTCGTCGCCCGGGCAGGGTTCCGCGATGACATCGATGTCACCGATCACAGTGCCGTTGTTATCGACGGTTTCGTACCAGACGGTGCGATCACCGGTCACAAACACCGATCCGGCTTCGATGACGAGATGCTTGATGTACATCGTTTCGTTGCCGCCGGCATTGTCGTGGTTATCGACAACCGTGACTTCCGTGCCGGCCTCGATGACGAGGACGCCGAGCGGGAAGTGACCATCAAGCGTGCGATCGATACCGATCGTGCTGCTGCCGACGTCAAGGCTCATGGCCTCCAGGCTTTGAGCACTGCCCGACTCGCCAGTCATCGCCAGCGTGGCCTCGTCCATGATGAAGCGATCATGATCATTGATCGCGATATCGACGTTGCCACCGACGGCCATCAGCCAGTTGACGTGCGGCATGATGAGTTCAGCACCTGCGCCAGCAGTGTAGTTGCCACTGACCCGCAGGCCGTCACCCGCGACCGGATCGTCGCCACCGCCGTTGAAGCCCGGTCCACCATCAACGTCACCGAGAATGGTGCCGTTGTTGGTGACGTTGCCCAAGACGTAGAGCGGACCGCGGTTGACGGTGATCAGACCATCGTTGTAGAGATCGCCCGAGAGCATGGTCTCATCATTGCACTGAACGGTACCAACCGAGCCGTTGTTCAGATCGGTGACAAAGGTGCCGGATGTGCTCATGTAACTCTGGTTGTCCATCGAGCCTGCAGCCACGACGGAAACGCCGATCGTGGTCATGGATCCATAGTTGGAAAGACTTCCCGTTGCAACCAACGATCCACCAGACATGACGAGGCAGTCACCACCAACAGACACGTCCGGTGCATCGAGTTCGACACCAGCGCCGCTTCGAACAAAGAGCAGTCCGCCTGCGTCGATACTACTGTTGGCCTCGACGGCTGCGGTTCCACTGAAGGCACTGTTGAGTCCAGCGAGTGTTGCGTTGGTGCCACCGCCAAGGACGGTACCGCCGCCGAGCGTGATGTCGCCGGTGGCCGCAAGGTCTCCATCGGTTACGTCCATGTACAGCGACTTGCCGAGGAAGTCGACTTCGGTCTCGGCATTGATGTACTCGGCCATGGCGAGAATCGAGTCACCGTTGTCGGCGGCGAAGATCGCGTCGGCAGCGGTGTCGGATACCAGACCCGAGTTGAGATTGAGATACGGCGCGATCTCGCAAGCGTCGAGTTCGCCGTTGCCGTTGGCGTCGCCGCCATCGGCGATGTCACAAGAGTCCGGGCGGCCGTTGCCGTCGCAGTCCTCCTCGGTGCCGTTGGCGATATCGCAGGAGTCGAGAGCACCGTTGCCATTGCAGTCCTCGCCCATTTCGCAGGAGTCGAGCACGCCGTTGGCATTGCAGTCATCGCCGCCTTCGGCGATGTCGCACTCGTCCGGGATGTTGTTGCCATCGCAGTCCTGGCTGGTGCCATCGGCGATGTCGTCCGGGTCGTTGATGCCGTTGTCATTGCAGTCGATGAACTCGCACTCATCTGGTATGCCGTTCGCGTTGTCATCGTGCAGTGTGCCGTCTGCGAGGTCGCAGCCGTCGATAACACCGTTGTCGTTGCAGTCGGCGTCCAATATCGCGTCATAGGTGATGTCGAGGGTGTCGCTGTGCTGCCAAGTGATATTGAGGTCGTCACGGCCTTGGAAGAGGGCCTCAAATGTGACCAGTGAGTTCTCGCCGAGGATCGTGAGCCTTGCGATGGTGACGCCGTCCACGGTGTCACAGCTGTGCGTGCCCTGAGAGATTGCCTCGCCCTGAGGCTCGGTCGGAATGACAAACCACGTGCCGTTGTTGGTCCAGAGGTCGCCGCCAGCCTCAAAGTTGGTGAAGTCGATACCAATGGTCTGGAGCGCGTTGTCAGTGCTGCTCATCGAGCCGATCGTGACAAATGAGTCGAACTCCATCGAGGGCTGCATTCCCCAGAATCCGTCATTGTTGTCTGACGAGGTACCGCCACAGAGGGAGTTCTGATAGAAGCCACCGCTTGACGTGATCAATTTCTGCTGGTCACCGTTGCCGGCAACGGCATCGAGGCGGTTGTCGGCATCGAGCACCGCAATGACGTCAACGGTCCAGTTGAAGCCACCGGTATCCACCAGATTGGTGCCGACGAGCCGATAGTCGATTCGCTGCATGCCGGCCAGTGCGGTGCTTGCGCAAAGCACCACGCCTGCCGCAGCAGCGGCTGTAGGAAGCGTACGCATGGGCTCCTTCTCCTTGGTTCTCTCGCTCGCCTCCCACCGGCGGCACAACGATGTACCAGCCGGAGCAGGGGCGATAAGTCCCTACCGTAGCGAACTTTCAGATGGGATGGACCCTAAAAATGGGTCATTTGGGCTGATCAGCGGGTCAAGAATATTGCCACCTTTGAAAATACTTAAGAGCCGCAAATATAGGGGTTTAAGATGGCCCCGGGTCGCGTTTTGTGACTCTATTCTGGTCAGATTCGGGGCATTGGTCCGATACCACTTCTCAAGCAGAGGTCGATCGGCGTAGGCATTTCGTAGCCTTCGTCGGGGTCGTGCCTCAGACCATGGTCAGGCAGGTCGGCATGGACGTCGATCTCGCGAGGAGACATAGCAGCATGAATGCAATGACAACTATCAAGGGCTGGGCGCGCGAGTTAATTGATCTCTCGCTGCTCTTCATCGCCGTTGGCGTGATCGTCCAGATCATATTCGGCAAGGAGGACTCGTGGTACTTCGGTACTGTGACCGATCGTCTGATCGATTTTGTCCAGCAGCTCGGAAATGCCGGCTTCGTCGGCCTGATTGCCCTAGTGGTGATCATCTACGTCTTCTCGAAGCGAGGCAACTGATCTGACCAGCGGCCTTGAGCTGCTGACTCCAGAAACATGACAACGCATCCGCCCGTCTCTTCGAAGGCGGGCGGTTGTTGTTGGGCCGAATTCACCGAACCGCCTAGGGGTGGACTCTGCAAGCGGGAGCGTGAAATGTGTTGACGACCGGTTTCTGTCGCAGATGCATCCTCTGCTGATAGACCGGTTTCGCTCAGGTAAAGTCGACTGCCCAGCAGCGAAGCGGTCGCCGCTACCACTCCGGGCCGGATGTATAGCGTCCGTACACGTCCGCCATCGCCTGCACCATTTCGCCGAGCGTGCAGTTGGCTATCGCGGCGTCGATGAGGACGGGCATGAGATTGTCGTCATTTTTCGCTGCGGCGCGAATGGTATCGAGAG
The DNA here is from genome assembly GCA_030748155.1 of Phycisphaerales bacterium. Classification (GTDB taxonomy): domain Bacteria; phylum Planctomycetota; class Phycisphaerae; order Phycisphaerales; family SM1A02; genus UBA12567. The sequence goes on along the minus strand of JASMMN010000050.1, from coordinate 839 downwards.
CCGCCAGAACGCCGTCGGCATCGCGATTGTTCTTGAATGCTGTCAGGCATTCACGCTGATTCGTCTCGACGGCGTGTGGAATCTGCAGGATGTCGACCTGATGCGAGTCGTTGCCTTCTTCGAAAGCATTGACACCGACAATGAGACGATCGCCCGCTTCCATTTCTTGCCCAAATCGGTAACTCGCTTCTGCGATCGAGCGGCGAAAGTAGCCCTTGTGGATGCCGGCGACGACGCCGCCCATGTCATCTATTTCAGCAATGATGGCGTCGGCGTCCTGCTGCATCTGGTCGGTCAGGGCTTCGACAAACCAGGAACCACCGAGCGGATCGACCACGCGGGTGACACCGGTTTCTTCCGCAAGAATCTGCTGCGTGCGAAGGGCGACACGAACGGCGGTTTCGGTAGGCAGTCCCAGCGTTTCGTCCATGCTGTCGGTGTGCAGACTCTGACAGCCACCAAGCACGCCTGACATCGCCTGATAGGCGATGCGGACGATGTTATTGAGTGGTTGTTGTTCGGTCAGGCTGCATCCGGCGGTTTGCACATGTGTTCGCATGAGCAGCGATCGGTCATTCTTGGCACCGAATCGGTCTTTCATGGCGGTTGCCCAGATGCGGCGGGCAGCGCGGAGTTTGCAGATCTCCTCGAAGAACTCGTTGTGGGAGTTGAAAAAGAAGGAGAGCCGCGGCGCAAAGCTATCGACGTGGAGACCGCGGGCCTGGGCGGCCGCTACGTAAGCGATGCCGTTGGCCAATGTGAACGCGACCTCCTGTACCGCGGTGCAACCGGCCTCACGGACGTGATAGCCAGAAATCGAGATCGTGTTCCACTTCGGC
>JASMMN010000049.1 GCA_030748155.1 Phycisphaerales bacterium | reverse complement strand
GGCCATCGCGCTCTGTCAGGCCGATCCCGATGGATGTTCAACCTACGAACGAAATGCAGAAACCTATATGACCGAACTCGCAGGGCTTGATGCGTATGTACGGCAAGTTGTTTCCAGTATTCCGGAGGATCAGCGAGTTCTTGTGACGGCGCACGATGCATTCAAGTACTTCGGGCGGGCCTATGGTCTGGAAGTGCTTGGCATCCAGGGGATCTCGACCGAGTCCGAGGCCGGCCTTGCCGATGTCAGCGGACTGGTGGAAGTGCTCGTAGATCGTGGTATCCCAGCCGTTTTCGTGGAGTCGAGCGTGCCGGACAAGTATGTGCGGGCACTGATCGAAGGTGCTGCGGCCAAGGGCCATGAGGTGCTCGTCGGTGGCGAACTCTTCTCCGATGCGATGGGCAAACCCGGCACCTGGGAGGGCACCTACATGGGCATGATCGATCACAACGCCAGTACCGTGGCTCGAGCCTTGGGAGGGCAGGTACCGGCGAAGGGATATCGAACAGTGCCCTCCGGATCCGGGAGCTGATCGATGCCACCCAAGACCCCGGCGGAAGGAATCCTTCGAGGCTCCGAGCATGATCCAACCGCTGCCCTGTCTATTCATGATCTGACTGTTGCGTACGATCGGCGTCCTGTGCTCTGGGATGTCGACCTTGACATCCCCCCCGGTTGCCTGGCCGCCATCGTCGGCCCCAACGGTGCCGGCAAGAGCACGCTCATCAAGGCCTGCCTCGATCTGCTGCCTCGCGTGTCGGGTGACGTGCGGATGTTCGGCTCGCCGTGGCGGCAGGTTCGCAGCCGAGTCGCCTACGTGCCGCAGCGGGAAACGGTCGATTGGGACTTCCCCGTCAGCGTCTTCGATGTGGTGGCAATGGGAACCTATGGCCGGCTCGGCTGGCTTCGATGGGTCGGCAAGGCGCAGAAACAGGCCGCGATGTCGGCGCTCGAGCGTGTCGGTCTGACCGAGTACGCCCATCGTCAGATCAGCCAACTCTCGGGCGGGCAGCAGCAGCGAGTCTTCCTCGCCCGTGCGCTCGTGCAGGATGCGGATCTCTACCTCATGGACGAGCCCTTTGCATCGGTCGATGCCGCGACCGAGCAGGCAATTGTCGAAGTGCTGCGCACGTTGCGGAGTGACGGCGCTACCGTTGTGGTGGTGCATCATGATCTGCAAACCGTTGCCGAGTACTTCGAGCACATCATCCTTCTCAACATGCGTGTCGTCGCCAGCGGACCGATGGACAGCACGCTCACCGCCGAACACCTCCGGGCGACCTACGGCGGCCGCCTCACTCTGCTTGAGCAGGCTGCGACGGCGCTTGGACGTCTCTCCCAGTCCAAGTAGCCGCCATGCATCAAGTCGCCTCCATGCTCGACATTCTGCTGCTCGGTGACTGGAACACCCGCATCGTGGTATTCGGCACGGCCATGCTCGGCGTGGCGGCAGGAGTCGTTGGGACCTTTCTCGTACTTCGCAAGCGGGCGCTGCTTGGCGATACCGTGAGCCATGCCATGCTGCCGGGCGTCGTCGGGGCCTTTTTGGTGATGCAGGCATTCGGTGGCGGGGGGAAGTCGCTCGCGGGGCTGCTGCTCGGTGCTGCGGTTGCGGGTGTACTTGCGGCATGGGCGATACCGGTTCTTCGCCGATCTACGCGGCTCAAGGACGATGCCATCATGGGCGTTGTGCTTGGTGGCGGCTTCGGGCTTGGCATTGCAATGCTCGGCGTTGCGCAAGCACTTCCAGGTGGGAACCAAGCGGGATTGGAGTCCTTCATTTATGGCCGGGCCGCATCGATGGTTCGAAGTGACGCAATCGGGATTGGGATCACCGCCGCTGTGACGATTCTCATTGCCTCGACGATGGCGAAGGAGTTTCGGCTGTTGTGCTTCGACGAGTCTTTCGGGCGGACCATTGGGCGGCAGGAAGGGCTTCTTGATCTCGGCATGATGCTGCTTGCCGTGACCGTCACGGTGGTAGGACTGCAATCCGTCGGTCTCATTCTGGTGATCGCCATGCTCATCATCCCGGCGAGCGCCGCGAGATTCTGGACGGATGAGTTCATTCGAATGGTCACGCTCGCAGGCGTGATCGGCGCTGTGGCTTGCTGGATCGGCGCGTCGGTGAGTGCCATGGCGCCGAAACTCCCTGCTGGTTCGATCATCGTGTTGACACTTGCCGCTCTGTTCGCTTTCTCCATGGTGTTCGGCGCTCGGCGGGGTGTCCTTCGCCGCATCGTGCGGTCCGCCGGCCTGCGACGACGCACCGATCGGCAGCACTTGCTTCGGGCAGCCGCAGAGTGGATGGAAACGAGCGGCGAGGAGTGTTGGATCATCGCGAACCTTGCGTCCATGCGAAGTTGGTCGCAGGGCAGGCTCCGGCTGCTCCATCGTCGCGGCGTACGGAGTGGGGATGTGGCGGTGACCGACGATCGATTCATGTTGACCAAAGCCGGTCGATTGGCGGCGGATCGTGTCGTGCGAAATCACCGTCTGTGGGAACTCTTCCTCATTCGCCATGCCGACATCGCGGCATCCCACGTTGATCGTGATGCCGATCTGGTCGAGCACGTACTCGGCGAGGAAGCGGTGGCGGAGTTGGAGCAGGTGCTTGCTCGTGATGATGCAACACCGCAGAGCCCGCATCCACTCGGAGATGACCTGTGACGTTCGACTACGACGGCTGGATCATCTTGATCGGTGTACTCGTCGCGGCCTGCTGCGCCGTGCCCGGTTCGTGGCTGGTCGTCCGGGGCATGGGCATGATGGGGGACGCGATTTCGCATGCGGTGCTGCCCGGGATTGCGCTGGGGTTTCTGATCAGCGGCACACGCTCCGGTGGCTGGATGTTTCTCGGCGCTGCGGTATCGGGCGTGCTTGCGGCGGTCCTGACGCAGTTGGTGCATCGGTGGGGTCGGGTGGAGCGTGGTGCGGCGATGGGGCTTGTCTTTACGTCCTTCTTCTCGCTCGGCCTGCTGCTCATTGTGCAGACAGCGGATACGGTGGACCTCGACGCCAACTGCGTACTGTACGGTGCCATCGAACTGGCCCCGCTTGACACAAGTGATCTGTTGGGGATCGAGGTTCCACGGGTTGTGGTGCCATTGGTGATCGTGCTGCTGACGAACGTGCTTCTCACGCTGGTGCTCTACAAGGAGTTGCTGGCATCCTCATTTGATTCTGCCCTCGCCACCGCCCAGGGATTCGCGGCGAGGTGGATTCACTACGGGCTCATGGTATTGACCGCTGCGACCTGCGTGGCCTGCTTTGAGGCGGTTGGAAGCATCATCACGGTGGCGCTCCTGATCGCACCGCCGGCGACTGCGCTGCTGCTGACGCGGCGGATGAAGTGGGTGCTCGTGTGGGCGATTGGACTTGGCGGCGCCGCCGCTGGACTCGGACATATCGCGGCGATTACGGTGCCGGGGTGGATTCTCGGTGGCGGTCTGGACACATCGTCGGCGGGCATGATGGCGGTGATCACGTTCGTCCTGTTCCTCGTGGCCGCGCTCACCGCGCCCGGGCGGGGAGTGTTTGCTCGGCGGTGGGCCGCGAGGAGAGACGCGATGCGAATCGCCATGGAGGATGCGCTCGGGCTGCTCTTCCGGCTTGAGGAGCGGTCGATGGACACCGACCGCGAGGTTGTCGAGCATCTCCTGCGATCAGATGTACGAATCGGGCCGCGGCGGCTTGCGGCCGTGCGTGCTCGGCTCAGGCGGGGAGCACTGGCCCGTGTAGATGGGACATGTTGGCGGTTGACCGATGCAGGGCGATCCGAAGCGAGCAGTCTGGTCCGGGCGCACCGGCTGTGGGAGACCTACCTCGCTGGCCGATCGACCATTCCTACCAGCCACCTGCACGCCGCGGCCGAGCGGCTTGAACATGTCACCGATCGTGAGTTGGTCGAGGAACTCGAGACCGAGGTGGGACCGCAGCGGGAGGATCCTCATGGGCGGCC
>JASMMN010000048.1 GCA_030748155.1 Phycisphaerales bacterium | reverse complement strand
GCGAGTCTTGCGAGTCTTGCGAGGAATGCCCCTCAGAATGGGCCGCCCAAGAATGGCCCACCGGCTGAGCCGCCATCAGATTTAGATTTATTGAGATTTATTGGATACCCATCAAGATTCATTGAAGACTTATTGAAGATTTATTGGACACCCACCACAATCGATGCAGAAAGGGCCAATTCAGGGTCCTATTGGGTGGGTGTCCAGCATTGCAAGCATATTGGGTGGGTGTCCAGCATTGCAAGCATTGCACATCCATCAAGTCTTGCCATCCGCAGGCCCGCAGAAAACTCGCCATCGCTTCCTGTAGGCGTCGAGGTCGACTGGACGTCCACACTCCGGGCAAGGAGCGTTGTCCTTGATGCTGGTGAGGTCATAGCCGCAGTGGATGCAAAGGCTGTAGTCCGCGCGGCGGACGCGGGAACGGAGTGAGAAAGTGGGCCAGATCATCCATACAACGATTGGCAACGTCACGGCGAGCGGCAGAAACGCAGTCGTGCCCGCCCAGTTGTCTAGGTAGTCGCGCATCCAGATGAGCGAGGGCGTGTTGAGTACCGCCGCCGATCCAAAGAACACTGCCACTGACACCACGAGGCACAACACAACTCCAGTCATCCAGCGGCGACGAACCACCGGGGGGAAGTTGAACGCCGTACGTCGGAGGGGGTTCGGCACGGCCAAAGTATATGGTGCGCCATTCACCACCCAGCCAGGTGATTCGTACGTCGGCTCACCGGCGCACTACTTATGAGCACGAGGCACACCATCCTCAAGCCGCCGCCCTCAGATTGCCATCCCGGCATCTGCATGCTCGACAACCCGAAGACTCATCTGATTCATTGGACACCCACCACAATCGACGCAGAAAGGGCCAATTCAGGGTCCTATTGGGTGGGTGTCCAGCATTGCGGGGCCCATCCGTGTGAGTTTCCCGGGCGGGGTCTGCCCCCGCATGGTGAGGGCCCTTCCCGTTTCCTAGAAGCGGAAAGGGGAAGGGCTCCAAGGAGTTCGAGTTGTGCAGATCAGATCAGTGGGCGTGCGCGGTTGCATCGACGAGTGCTTCAACGGCCCAAGCGGTCTTCCACATCGCCATTGATAAGCACGTGAGGATTGCGATGAGTGCGACAGCGAAGATGCATCGCATGAGAGGGCATCCCTTGGACTGGCATGTACAGGAGGTTGATCCGTCAGGTGTATCCGTCATCGCTGGGCTCCTCTCGACGTTGTGCGCCGAACACTGTGTCGGCACGACAGCGGCTCGCGCTGCAATATGCGTGAGAAAAGTGTGCTCGCCACCGCGAGGCGCTATCGGACGTTGATATCGATGCTGCCGGTGTCGGTGTGGAGGGATGACTCTTCACCGCCGCTTCCGATCGTGACGACTCCATCGTGCTTTTGAAGATCGCTTCGGGTGATGCGGGATGAATCGCCGCTGAGCTTGACCGAACCAATCCCCGTGTGCGTGGTGATGATCCCGTTGAAGGCGGGGCCGACCGAGAGCGACACGCTGCCCGTGTCGGTTTCGCCGGTGACTGTTCCGGCAGATTGATCGGTCAACTCGATCGCGACGGAGCCCGTGTCCGTTGCTGCATCGACCCGCCCGGTGTGGGTGCTCACGACGATCCTGCCGGTGTCTCCGCGTGCCAGAACTTCGCCGCTGCACCCGCTGATCTTGATGTTGCCGGTGTTCGTTCTTGCATCGATTGATCCATCGGCATGTGAAACGCTGATGCTCCCCGTGTTGGTGCGCAGCGTCGCCCCGGTCAGAATCGGCACTGTGACCTGCGCCGCGACACCGTCGCCATTCTGTCGTGGAGTCGGAAACGAAGCGCGGATAACGATGGTTCCATCTGGCTCACTGGTGACGTCGAGGGTCGATTTCGCCAGTCGCTCATCTGCCTCCTGTTGCGTCTGGCCACCGCAGGTGAATTCGGCGATGATCGTCGTATTCGAGCGGGTGGAGGCGCCAGAAACAGCGATGCTTCCTGTGGTCGTCTTGGCATCGATCTTTGCGGTGGTCGAGTCCTTGGTCGTTGCGCGAGTTGCCTTCGCTGTGAACTTCGGTCCGAAGTCGCATCCGAGCAGACCGACGGCAAACAGGACTCCAATCACAGATCGTCTCGCGAGTCTGACGTAGTTGCGCATGATGCCCTCCTGGTGTGATCGGCAGTGTACCCTGCGGCGATGGCAGAGAGCAAAGTCGGAACCTTCTCGGCCCTGTCTATCGGCATCGGGGGAATGGTTGGTGGCGGCATTTTCGCGGTGACGGGGCTGACCGTTGAACTGACCAGAGGGGCCGCGCCAATTGCGTTTGTGGTGGCCGGCATCGTGGCGATGCTGACTGCCTACTCGTATTGGCGGCTGAGTCTTCGGTATCCGAGCAAGGGCGGGACGGTTGAGTTCATCAACGTGGCATTTGGCACCGGCACATTGACCGGTGCGCTCAACATCCTGCTGTGTTTGTCGTATGTGATTCTGCTTGCGGTGTACGCTTACGCATTCGGTGCCTACGGGGCGAGTTTCTTCCCGGAGGCCGACTACGAGTTCTGGAAACACACGCTCCTGACCGGCATCGTGGTGCTGCTTGCAGTTGTGAACTGGTTTGGGGCCGATGTCGCGATCCGATCCGAGAATGCGTTCAACTCGGTGAAGATGGTGCTGCTGGCGATCTTCATCGTGGTCGGCTTGTGGATGCCACTGGATCCTTCGCGCATGGCGCCGGACATGTGGGTGGGGCCGTTTGAACTGGTTGCAGGCGCGATGGTGATCTTCCTCAACTACGAGGGGTTCGAACTCATCGCCAATGCCTCGAACAACCTCAAGAACCCGAGGCGGGCGCTGCCTGTTGCCTATCTCGGCGGTGTGCTGCTGGTGATCATCGTGTACGTCCTGATTGCGATGGTGGTGGTCGGGCATCTCGACTTCGAAGCCATTGCGGCGCACTCGGACTACTCGCTCTCGACCGCGGCGCAGGCCGTTATGGGGAAGTGGGGGCACATCATGATCGTCGTGGCGGCACTTCTCGCAACATCGTCGGCCATCAATGCCACCTTCTACGGATCTGGCCGGCTGACGTACATCATCGCCAAGTCCGGCGAATTGCCAGGCGAACTCGAGCGTGACTTCCGGGGGCAACCGCTTGAGGGCATGATCATCTTCGCCGTCTTGACGCTGGTTGTCGGCAACTTCATTCCGCTTGCCGCCATCGCCACGATGGGAAGCGCTGGCTTCCTGCTCATCTTCCTCGCGGTCAATGCCGCCAACATGAAAGTGTGGCGTGAGACCGAGAGTTGGTGGTGGATGTCGCTGCTCGGCGTGCTCGCCTGTCTGATTGCGCTTGCGGCGCTCATTTGGCAGACGCTGGTGACGCCCGGCCAAGCGTGGCAAGTGCTCATTTTGGTGGGCATGGTGGTCATCTCGCTGGTCGTGGAGTGGGGGTACAGGGCGGCGACCGGACGATCAATTATGCTCAAGCACTTCCGGCCCCATCCTCGGGTTTGAATCCAGACCAACGTGTCCGCTAGTATGGGAATGAGCCCCGGGGTTGGGGCAGAAAGGGAACCTTGCAGATGCATACGCGTCAAATGGATCAACGCAACGACCTGATCGGACCCGCCTTCGGGACTCGCTTTCTCGATCAAGCCGTGCCGAAATACAGCATGCCGGATGATCAGATTCCGGCCGATGCGGCCTACCAGATCGTGCATGACGAACTCATGCTCGACGGCAATGCCCGGCTCAACGTGGCGACCTTCGTCACCACCTGGATGGAGCCACAGGCCAAGCAGCTCATGACCGAGACGTTCGAGAAAAACATGATCGACAAGGATGAGTACCCGCAGACGGCGGAACTCGAGTGTCGGTGCGTCAACATGCTCGCTGATCTGTGGAACGCTCCGAGTGAGAAGAAGCCGATCGGGACCTCCACGATCGGCTCGAGCGAGGCCTGCATGCTCGGCGGCATGGCCATGAAGTGGCGGTGGCGGGAGCGGATGAAGGCGGCCGGCAAGCCCACCGACAGACCCAACATCGTGATGGGGGTCAATGTGCAGGTCTGCTGGCATAAGTTCGCCAAGTACTGGGACATCGAGCAGCGGCTCGTGCCGATGGAGGGGGATCGCTTTCATCTCGGCACCAAGGAGGCGGTCGCCCTGTGTGATGAGAACACGATCGGCATCGTCGTCATCATGGGTTCTACG
>JASMMN010000047.1 GCA_030748155.1 Phycisphaerales bacterium | reverse complement strand
GGGAAACGGGATCTGCTGCACCGCTTCGAATCGAACGATATCCGGAATCTTCTTGGGCTCCACCGGTGGCAACTTGGCAAAACGAACGAAGGAGGAATGCCCCGCAACGGACATGACCACCAGTTCATCCTCGAGCGACTTCTGGCTGATCAACTGGCCGAGGCTGAGTCGATTGACATCCGACACATCCACGTCCGGTGTCGTGAGAACCTTTCGGTGCGGGATGACCGCGAAGTCCGAAACCTCAACCTCGTCTCCATTCCGCTCCAATCGGATCGCCTTGATGGCATAGTCGCCAATCTCGATTCCCCAAGCTGCGTGTGCGGTGGCCATTCGGGTGTCCTGTGTGATCCTCGCCCCAGAACATCAATTCGTACAGCGACCTCATGCGGATCCGTCCGCTCGCAGGTGCAGTGAAGCGTCGAATCATACCGTTCGGATCCCTCGGCATGCTTACAAAGCCACAACCTCGGAACCTCGCCCGGATTCGACGGATTCCCGGTACCCACCCTTCGACTCAATGGGAACCGTGGGGACCGGGCACCCATTCGATCCGGCAAGCCAGATAGGTGCCCGGAAACCCCACGGAAACCCCACGAGCCGGGTGTCCGACTCCCAAAACGTGCTCTAGGATGGTTCGCCATGTCGCAACCACTCGCCACCTATCGCGTCCGAGTACTCGGGTGCAGGGTCAATCATGCCGAGCGGCGAGAATTGGAGGCGGTGCTGCGGAGCCGGGGGCTGCGGGAGGCGGCTCCGGGCAGATCGGCTGATCTCGAGATCGTCCATACCTGCGGGGTCACCAGCCGGGCCGCCGCAAAGTCCAGGCAAGCAATCCGCAAGGCCAGACGCAATCAGCAACCCGGCAAGGCCATGCTCGTTACCGGCTGCCTCGTCGGGACCAACCCGCAGCAGGCCCGCTCGCTGGCCGGGACTACCGGCACCGCCATCGGCCACCAGGTATCCGTACCCAAAGCGATCGGGGTGTGGCTGGACGCCCATGGAGTGCCCCCACCACCAGCAAGCGGCGACCAATCAGAACCAACGGTCCGATCACATGCACCCCGGACACCCCGGACACTGCCGCTGCCCATCGCCATGCTCCCCGATCGACCCGCCCGACACCTCCGCGCCGAAGTGCGGATTCAGGACGGCTGCGATGCACACTGCACGTTCTGCATCATCCCTGCAGCCCGCCCTGTGCTGCGAACCAAACGACCCGATGTGGTCTTGCAGGAAGTGGCGCGACTGGTCGATCTCGGCCACCCCGAGATCGTGCTCAGCGGCATCTTCCTCGGCGCGTACGGGCACGAGACAGCACTTCGCCGCCGTCAGGTTCGGACTACCGCCACGCCACTGGCCGACCTTGTAGATGCCGTCGCATCAACACCTGGACTGCAGCGACTTCGCCTCAGTTCGCTTGAACCCGGCGATGTCACGGTGCCACTCCTTGACGCCTTCACCGCGCACGAGCAGGTCATCGTCCCGCATCTGCACCTACCGCTTCAGTCGGGCTCGGACGCCATCCTTCGGCGGATGAATCGACAGTATGACGCAGGGCAGTACCTCGATATGATCGACCAAGTCAACACGGCACTCACCAAAGAGGGCGTGCCCCCCGCTATCACCACCGACATTATCTGTGGCTTTCCCGGCGAATCACAAGACGACTTCGAGCAGACCGTCTCCATCGCCAACCGCGTCGGATTCCTGCACATGCACGTGTTCCCATACAGCGCACGAACCGGCACGGCCGCTGCCAGATGGACGCAGTCCGCCGTCGAACCGACCATTACGCAGGAGCGGGTCCGCCAACTCATCGATCTCGAAACAACGCCGAATTCCGGTCTCGCCGACGCGTTTCGCAGTCACCTGATAGGACGTGAAGTGCGGATCTTCGCCGAAGAGCCTGATACACGTCGCGATGACCACTGGACCGGTCGCTGCGACCACTACTGTCAAACATCCATTCCAGGCCCTCGGCGACGGGGTGAATTGGTGCGTGCAATCGTTCGAAGAATCGAGGATGATGTCCTGCTGGCGGACCCGGTTCCCACAGCCGTTCGGCTTCCGGTACTCCAACCTCTTTGACTTGTCCTCCGAGAAGGATCCCCATCTATGCAGGCAGCGAACCCCGAAGGCTCGCCCATGGACCCGGCCCTTGAAGCCGAGATCGAAGCAGCACTCGGTGAAATGTCGATCGCAGACATCGATGGCCCGCCCGCGAAAGAACCGACGACCCGCGGCGGTCGCCCAGAGCGTGAAGGCACCGTCGTGCAGGTGCGAGGCCAGGATGTGCTCGTCGAGTTCGGCCCCCGAGCCAGCGGCGTCTGCCCGCTGAGCGCCTTCGATTCGCCACCTGCGCTTGGTGCCAAACTCACCTTCACCATCGAGCGGCGCGACCTCGACGACGACCTGCTCATCCTCTCACGCAAGGGCAGCATCTCGAAAGCCAAGTGGACCGACATCGCGCAGGGGCAGGTCATCGAAGCAATGTGTACCAGCACCAACAAAGGCGGGCTTGAAATGGACGTCTCTGGCCACAAGGCCTTCATGCCCGCCGGGCAGGTCGATCTGCGACACATCCCGGACCTGAGCGACTTCGTCGGCAAGAAACTCGCCTGCGAAGTGATGGAACTCGATCGCGGACGTGATCGCATGGTCCTCAGCCGCCGTAGCGTGCTGTATGCCGAGCGGAAGGAGAAACGCGACACCCTCATGGCCACGCTGCAGACCGGGCAGTCGTTCGACGGCGTCGTCACGAGCGTGCAGCAGTACGGTGTCTTTGTGGATATCGGCGGCGTGGACGGACTCGTGCACGTCTCCGACATGTCGTGGGATCGCGTCAAGAATCCAAGCGACCTTGTGAAGGAAGGCGACGCCGTTCGCGTACAGGTGCTCAAGGTAGATCTCGAGAAGGATCCGCCACGTATCGGCTTAGGCATGAAGCAACTTGTCAGCGACCCATTCACAGCAGCCACCGGCGACCTGCAGGAGGGTGCCATCGTCTCCGGCACCGTGACCAAACTCGCCGCCTTCGGCGCCTTCGTGAAGATCGCCGAGGGCATCGAGGGGCTCGTGCACATCTCCGAGATGGCCCACAAACGCATCTCCCGCCCGAATCAAGTCGTGCAGGAAGGCGAGGTTGTCGAGGTGAAGATCCTCAAGATCGACCCCGATACCAAACGGATCGGTCTCTCGATCAAACAGACCACGGGCGATGCCGGAAGCGGCGAAGGCGGTGGCTCAACCCGTCCGGAGGACCCCGCAATTCGGAAACTCCGTGCCAAATTCGGCGATGGGCCACTCAAGGGCGGCATCGGCTGATCGAAATAGACAAAATCTCCAAATCAGGACGCGTCATAATGTGGAACTGCCTCTCTCTTCGTCGGTCGGCCGCATCTGTGCGGGAGCCCCGGCCGATAGAGGATGGGACCATGACAACCCCAAGACGCTCCATAATGACCGCCGTATTGGTGCTGCCGATCGCTGCAACGCACTCACTCGCTGGGACCATCCATGTGCCAGCCGAATATCCCACGATTCAGGCTGCCATCGATGCTGCGGCATCTGGCGATGAAATCGTTCTTGCCTCCGGCATCTACACCGAAAATTTTATGTTCAAAGAAGACCACGTGCTCGTCCGCTCAGCCGAAGGCCCAAGCCAGACAATCATCGACGGAGGCAGCGGCGGAGGCTATGCATGTGTGTACTTCCCCCCCTACTCCTCAGGAGAACTTCGAGGCGTAACGGTCCGCAACCACGAACACCCGTACACCGGTGCTGTGACCATCAAGCGATGCGTCGCCACGGTTGCGAACTGCACCTTTGAAGACAATCGGAACTACTTCACCGGTTCGGCGGTTCGTATCGACAGCGTCAGCCTCGGTGACACCTTCGAGGTCGAGGTCGTTGGCTGCACGTTCCGTCGCAATGAATCGAGCGACTGGGGCGGCGCGTTGTCGGCATCCTTGTGGGAGGAGGACGACCTCCGCATCGCCGACTGCCTCTTCGAAGACAACACGTCAGGGGCCG
>JASMMN010000046.1 GCA_030748155.1 Phycisphaerales bacterium | reverse complement strand
CCGATGCGACCAGATCGGGGGAAGTGGTATGAGTCGCTGGTTCACGACTGTGACCGCGGTGTTCTGCCTCTCCCTGTTTCTGGGGTGTGTCATGGAGGACATCGATGACATCGGCCGGATGTTCGATGTGCCTACACCTGGGCAGGCCGCCCGTTGGGCATTGGATCAACATGACCCGGACCGGAGACGAGAAGGACTGGTGCTGCTCTCGACTTCGACTTTCGGCGGTGCCGAGGTCTATCTGAAACTCTACCGCGACTATGTGGAGCATGATCCGAACCCGCTGGTCAAGTCTGCTGCCATTGCGGCGTTGGCCCGGCACGGCACGCCGAAGGATGCAATTCTTCTCGCCTCTTGGACGAAACGTGACAAGGTGGAGAGTGTGACGATTCGCTGGGCGGCAGTGAAGGGCCTGCAACGATTGCATAATCCCGATGTCGTGTCCGATCTTCGTGACGTGGCCATCGATGACCGGGAGCAGAGCGAAGTGCGAAGTGCTGCGTGTGTTGCGATGGGACAGTACCCGGAAGATCGGGTGGTGCAGGCGTTGATCATTTCTCTTGATGCAGTGGAATTGTCGGTCAATGTAGACGCGGCAGAATCGCTCTTCATGTTGACCGGCCAGCGTCTCGGTCTGGACCACGCCGCGTGGCAGAACTGGTATGTGACCGCTCAGAAGGAAGGCGATCTGTTTGCAGGCATGGGAACCTACCACTATCCAACCTATGCCCGCGATGCAGTGTGGTGGGAGTACATCGCCTTCTGGCTGGACGAGCAGTACGAGCCGCCGATGCGGCCGATCGGCATGAGAGATTCCACCGAGCAGCGGACGTGGGAGGACTTCGGTTCCGACCCAGCCACACCCATCGAGGTGGAATCCACCGACGATGGTTGATGGTTCAGCCTCTGAGGATGATGCCCCGGAGGCAGTTCCGCAGCCCACAGGTCGCATTCAGTCCGGCGCGCTGGTTGGCCGCTCGCTGCTTGCCGGAATCGTGATCGTTGGGCTGCCCGTATTGCTTCAGCAGATTCTTGGGGCGACGGTCGGGCTGGTGGACAAGATGCTCGCCGGGGGGCTGGACGATACGATCGTGCTCCCTGCCATGGATGGGCTTGGTGTCGGTTCCTACGTAGTCTGGTTCATTGGCATCTCGATGAGCGGACTGGGCATCGGCGGGCAGGCGATCATCGCGCGGGCCATCGGCCGGGGCGATGTCAAGGAGGCGGAACACGCGCTTGGTCAGGCGATGGGAATGAGCGTGGTGTGGGGGGTGCTGGTCTCCGTTGCGTTCTGGTGGCTGGCTGCGCCGCTTGCCGCTGTGTGCGGCTTGAATGGCGAGGCGGCCACGTATCTCGTGGAGTACGTGCATGTACTGGCGTATTCCATGCCGTTCTGCGGCTTGTTGATGGTGGGCGCGATGTGTCTCACGGGTGCCGGCGAGACCATCCGCCCTGCCGTGATCGCTGTCATCGTCAACGTGGCGAACGTGATCTTCAGTTGGCTGCTTTCCGGTGCCGAACTGCGTTTGTTCGGAATTGTGCTTCCCGATATGTTCGGTTTCGATATGGATGTCGCGGGAATCGCCGCAGGGACCGCGATTGGATACGGCGTCGGCGGCATGCTGATGGTGGGGTTGCTGCTGTGGGGGGTGCGGGATCTGCGATTGCGGCTCCCACTGCTGAATCCAGTTCGCTCGATGATCTTCCGTGTGGTGCGGGTGGGCATTCCCAACTTCTTCGAAGGCATTTCAATGTGGAGTGCCAATCTCGGCGTGTTGGCCATGATTGGAGTCATCGCAGGACGTGAAGCGAGGTTGGCCGTCACAGCGGCGAGTAGTACCGGCGCAGTGGCCTCACCCACCGCAGGCGAAGGGCTTGTTGGTGCCCACATCATTGCTGTGCAGTGGGAGTCATTCAGTTTCCTGCCTGGATTCGCGATCGGCACGGCAGCGGCGGCACTCGCCGGGCAGTTCCTTGGCGCGGGCAATGTGGCGATGGCCCGCCGGGCCGTATTCGTGTGCACCGGCATCGCCGTGACGCTCATGGGCTTGCTCGGCATCGTGTACATGCTGTTCGGGCAGCCCCTGACCGAGCTGATCAGCACGCAGGCCAAGCACCTCGGCCTCGTGCCGCAGTTGCTCTTTATCTGCGGCATCACGCAGGTGTTCTTCGCCGTATCCATGGTCGTGAGACAGGCGCTGCGAGGCCTCGGTGATACCGTCTGGACCTTTGCGATCACGACAATCAGTAGTTACGGCATCCGACTTCCTGCGGCTTGGATCTTCGGCATCGTGCTCGACCTCGGGCTCATTGGCGTCTGGATCGCGCTCTGCGGCGAATTGGCCGTGCGGTCCGGTCTCTTTCTGGCCCGGTTCCTGCATGGCGGCTGGGCAACAAGGAAGGTGTAGTGGTGTTTCGCGGCGGGCGGTGGACTCTACTGCTCTGAGGTCGAAGCTGACTCCGTCGCCTTGATTCGATCAATCTTTGTCTTGTCAGGTGAGAGGATCAGGCTCATTCGGCGGCCTGCCATGCGAGGAGGCATTTCGACTTTGGATACGTCGGAGAGATGCTCGATGACTTCCTTCATGCGGACATTGCCGCGTTCCTTGTGCAGCATCTCGCGGCCTCGGAAGTTCTGGACGATCTGCACCTTGTGGCCTTCCATCAGGAATCTGCGCGCCTGATCCATGCGAATTGCGATGTCGTGCGGATCGATCTTCATCGAGCGACCGAGGCGAACCTCCTTCATCTCCAACGCCTTGGACTTGGCGCGGTTTGACTTTTCCTTCTTGGACTGCTCGTAGCGATACTTCCCGAAGTCGAGAATTCTGCATACGGGCGGATCTGCTTCGGGTGAGACCTCGACGAGGTCGAGTTCGGCGTCGATTGCCATTTGCACAGCATCGCGGACATCGACGATCCCCACCATATTTTCATTCTGATCGATCAAGCGGATTGGAGATTTGCGGATCTGATCATTGACCCTTGGAAGTTTGCGGATGTTCTCCTGTTGTCCAAAGTAACGTCGTCGGCGGGCGATAAGCGAACTCCTAGGTCAGCGCACGATGGCGATACCGTTCCCGGTTGGGGGGGTATCTATTGATTCGAGAGATCGGAGGGGCAGACGGCGACTCATGCGCACAAGTCGTCGTTGTATCGGTGGGATATACCAGTCATACAGGCTCGCTCCGGCGATGGACAATCCATCGCGAACCCGCAGGTTACTGCTGGGGCGGGTGAGAATCAAGGACCGGGGACGGATTCAGGTGCTGCCTCGGAGGCTGAATCATGATTCTGATCGGCGGAAGGGAACAGTTGTTTGACGACGCAGTCCCGTCGGCCGCTCACTTCGGCGTTCAGGGCCTCGACGAAGTCGTTGAGGGGCGTGGCACCGAGGTCGCGTTCGATGCCGCGGACGCGGACGCTGACGGTGCCGGCTTCGGCGTCGCGGGGGCCGACGATCAGGAGGTAGGGGATCCGCCGCTCGGCGGCGATCCGGATTCGCGATTGGAGACGTTCGTTGCTGTCATCAAGAGTTGTCCGGCGACCAGACTCAACCAGTGCTGCGTGAACGGTGCTGGCGTACTCAGCCGATTTCTCACTCACCGGCAATACCCGCACCTGCTCCGGGGCGAGCCAAGTGGGGAATGCACCCGCGAAGTGCTCGATCAGGAACCCGATAAAGCGTTCCAACGATCCAAAGGGAGCCCGGTGAATCATGATCGGGCGGTGGGTGGTGTTGTCGGATCCGACGTAGGAGAGATCGAAGCGTTCGGGTAGGTTGTAGTCGACCTGTACCGTGCCGAGTTGCCAGCTTCGTCCGATGGCGTCCTTCACGATGAAGTCGATCTTGGGTCCGTAGAATGCGGCTTCGCCAGTTTCGGCTTTCCACGGCGTGCCGAGCGTGTCGGCGGCGGCTTTGCAGGCAACTTCGGCGCGGTCCCAATTGGACGGATCACCGACGTACTTGGCAGAGTCTGGATCTCGGAGTCCAACGCGAATATCGAAGGATTCGATGCCAAGCGTCTGAAAGATGATCTGCACGAGTTCGAGACATCCGCTCATCTCATCCTGCAACTGCGTCTCGGTGCAGAAGATATGCGCATCATCCTGCGTGAAACCGCGGACTCTCAGCATGCCGCCGAGTTCGCCCGACTGCTCGTATCGGTAGACCGTGCCGAATTCCGCAAGCCGCACGGGGAGGTCCCGGTAACTTCGCGGCTCACTTGTGTAGATTCGAATGTGCATCGGGCAGTTCATCGACTTGAGGAGGTAGCCGTCGAGGTCGCCTTCCTGCAGTTTGTTCGAGAGATCTGCGCAGTTGCATCCTTCTTCAACGAGCATGCTCATGGCGTCGGGATCGACGATGGGGGGATACTGGCTGTCTTGGTAGTAGGGAAAGTGTCCGGAGGTCCTGAACAGTTCCAACTTGCCGATGTGCGGAGTGAACACCTGCTGATAGCCCTGCCGGGTGAGTTCCGCGGAGATGAAGTCCTGAAGTTCCTGTCGAACGATGGCACCGGCAGGTGTCCAGAGTACGAGCCCCTGCCCGACCATGTCATCGATCTTGAAGAGCCCGAGCTTGCGGCCGATGACGCGGTGGTCCCGCTTGCGGGCTTCTTCGAGTTGCTCCAGATGTGAGGCGAGCCGTTTCTTGTCGGGAAAGGCGGTTCCGTAGAGGCGGGTGAGGTGGTCGGAGCTCGCGTCGCCGTGCCAGTAACTCGCTGCCACGGTCATGACTTTGGCTGCGCCGATGTGTCCGGTCGAGGGAACATGGGGACCGCCGCAGAGATCGTCCCAGTTCTCGTCGGGTGTACCAGTCGTGTACCAGGACAATGTTTCGGCCCCGCCATCGATTGCCCGTTCGGCGTTGTCGATCTTGTACTTGCTGCCTTCGCCTTGAAGCCGCTTCATGCCAGAGGAAAGGTCCATGTCACAGCGAGTGAACGGCCGGTCCGCCTTGATGATCTCGTTCATATGCAACTCAATTCGCTCGAAGTCATCCGTACTGATCGAGACACCCTCGGGCAGCGCGATGTCGTAGTAGAAGCCGTTTTCGACGGGGGGTCCGTAGACGAGCATCGCATCCGGATACACCGCCTGTACCGCTTCGGCCATAACGTGGGCAGCACTGTGGCGGATGAGTCGGAGTGCGTCATCGCTGCACGGATCTTTGCCACGGGGGGGGGTGATGATCGCCACCTCGGCATCGGAGTCGATGAGGTGGTCGAGTCCGACGAGTATGCCGTCCACCCGAGCACCGAGTGCCGCCTTGGCAAGCCCCGCACCGATGTCGGCAGCCACACCGCCCGTCGTGATTGGGGCGTCGAAAGTGCGTTGGGATCCGTCGGGCAGCGTGATGGTTGGCATGGTGGTGTTCGTTCTCCCGAGTCAGCGTTTGGGAAAGAAGAGGTCTTGCTGACCCGGGTCATCCTTGGGCTGTTCCTGCATGGTGGAAATCTGGTCGGCCAGATCATCGAGCGAGGTGAACTCGCGGTATTCGCTGGCATAGCGGATAAAGGAGATGTCATCGAGGTCCCGCAGCAAGGCAGCGACTCTGCGGCCGATCTCCACGCTCGGCACCTCGCGGTCGAACTCCTGTCGAATCAGTCGTTCGACCTGTTCGGCGATTCCCTCCTTGGCATCCTCGGAGATCGGCCGTTTGCCACAGGCCGCAAGAATGCCCCGCAGGATGTTGTCTCTGTCGAAGGGCACGCGAGAACCGTCTTTCTTGATGACGACGAGCCTGCCGCTGGCCTCGAACCGTTCATACGTCGTGAATCGCCGTCCGCACCGCTGACACTTACGGCGTCTGCGGACAGCATGACCACCATCGGCACCGCGGCTGTCGATGACCTTGTCTTCGTCCTGATTGCAGTGTGGGCAGATCATCGGATCGGACCCATGGTACTCGCTGCTACTTCACAAGGGCCTCGCGGCATCCTTCGCTGGCGTAGAGGATTCGCAGGCATCCTTGGCACTGAACGACCTCGTCGGGGCGTCCGGTGACGCGGTTGACGATATCGAATGGCAAGTGCACATTGCACGTATTGCAGGCGTACTCGCGGCGGCGTTTGTCGATGAGTTCGATGCTCGCCATCGCCTCACCATCGAAATCATCGGCGAGGTCATCGAAGAGTTGCTGCGCATCGCTTGGAATAGCGTCGGCTTTCTCGGCGCGTTCTGCTTCCAATGTTGTCAGCGAGTCTTTGATTTCAGCCCGCCGTGATTCCAGCTCTTCTTCGCCCGAGTCGAGAACCTTCTTCCGCTCCGCAATCTGGGTCTCAAGTTCTGCCAGTTCCTCTTCGATCTTCTCCACTGCCGCCATTTCAGCCAGTGCCTGCTCGTCGAATTCCTTCCGCTTGTCCTTGAGGGTGTTGACCTCGTTGAGAACGGCGTGATATTGACGGGTGTTGGAGGCCGTGTTGAGTTCTTCTCGCAACTTTTCAGTCCGTTCATCGACGACCGCCGCCTCGGTTTCGAGATTGCCGGCGTGCGCCTGTCGTTGCCGCTTGTGGGTTTCGAGTTCCTCTTGCCGCTCCAGCAGCGTGTTCAGATGGCGCTGCTGTACGCGGAGATAGGTTTCAGCAGAATCCACCCGGCTGCGAAGACCTCGCAGGCGACGTTCAACA
>JASMMN010000045.1 GCA_030748155.1 Phycisphaerales bacterium | reverse complement strand
ATGGGGACCGAAAGCCCGAACATCACGCGATGGTCGTTGAACTCGGTGCCATACCCTGATCCGATCACGATGTCTGGGAACTGCTTCTTGATTTCGAGCCGCAGCGTCTCTTCGGCGGTCCGGTACTCGGCGAAATGCACCGCGAGTTCGGTGTTGGATTCGATGATCCGAGCGGTGACGTCCTCAACCTCTGCAATGGCGACGCTCGGGAAGGACGGCTCCAACAGGTCCACTGCTGTGGGGGGCAGACCGAGGATGCCCAGAAGTGCGTCCACAGCTTCGATCAGTTGGAGCGTCGTCTCGCTGGCCTGCATGCGATGGTCCGCCAATTCGATTTGAATCAATCGGCGTTCAATACGGTTGAGTTCGCCCGCCACTTCGAGGTGTTCGGCGATGTTGCTGATTCGATCTAACTCAACGACCATTTTCGATCGCAGTGCTGCTTGGGCGGTGAGAGCGCTCCACCGAGTCCATGCGGTTCGCAGATCGGCGCGGGTCCGCCACTCCGCGTCAACGAGACACCGAAGCTGCGTCTCATACGCGGCACCCGCGCGGTCCTTCTCGACATCCAGCCGGCCCGAGATTGGAATGGTCAAGCTGCCCATGAGCCCAAACTCGAAAGGGGACGATGGCGAGAGGATTTCGGCGCCGTCGAAGCCAAAGACTGGGTCTTCCCAGAGCCCGGCGGTATCGCGGGTGGCCATGGCAACACCAGCCTCAAGGCGGGCGATGCGAAGATGTGGGTTGTAGAAGAGGGCGAGCACCTCGCCTTCGGCGTGCGAAATGCCGTCAGAGAGATCGAAGTGATCCGGGACGCCGCGGTCCTCGTCGTGCAGCCGATTCGCGAATTCGGTGACGGGTTCAACCTCGGTCAATCGGAGGTCGAGCCGATCGCGATAGCCACCGATGTCCAGCGGGGCTGGCTCATAGGATTGGCAACTCGCCAGCAGCAGGGCTGCAGCGGCAGGGATGATGGGTCGCCAACGCCACAGAGGCGGAGGCAGGGAAACTGGCATCTTGGATGACTCCTGATTTGAATCAACGACAACGCAACCACGCGCGGGTCGGTCCGCGCGCGGTCAAACAAGACGTTGTGTTCTTCAGATCAGCAGTCGAGTGCTGCGGATGGCGGCGATACGCTGCCTTCCGCCGGGATCATCGAGCGATGCAGGTGGAGGCCCGCGTGGCGTCGCGATTGACGTGATGGTGTAGGCGATCGGCGTGATCGCCGAACTCGGTGGGGCGATATCGAACTCATGTTCGCCGTTCGAAGGTGTCGCGAGTAGTACGATGAGGCCGAGTTCAAAGTCGGTACAGCCACAGTTGTCAATATGTTCGTCGCTGGTCGTTGGTGTGGGCCACTCGCTGTGATGCGAGCACTCCAGTTCGCAGTGTTCGACGACTTCCGCCGGTTGGTGTTCGTGTCCGCCGCCGAGGCAGATGACAACGCTGCCCTGAAGGCTTCCGAAGACGCCTTGAAGCGTGATCGCAGCGAGGACGACGAAGGTTGTGAGGTTGGAACGCATCGTGTGCAGAGTATCAGGCCAACTTGGGCCGGTGTCCAGTCATTGTTTGGCTTTCGGTTCAGGCTCCGAGAATCCACCACATCGAAGGGCTCTGAGGGGATTGGCAAGTACTATGGCGGCCATGAGCGAAGCAGTACGGTCGATTCGAATGGGCATGGTGGGGGGCGGACGTGATGCTTTTATTGGGGGCGTGCATCGCATGGCGGCGAGGCTCGATGGCAGCATGGAGTTGGTGGCGGGCGCGTTCTCGTCTACGCCAGAGAAGTCGGTTGCGAGCGGACGGGAACTGGGGCTGAGCGAGGATCGGTGTTATGGATGTTGGCAGGACTTGCTTGCAGGCGAGTTGAATCGGCCCGAAGACGAACGCATCGAGGTCGTCGTCATCGTGACGCCCAATCATGTGCACTTTCCGGTCGCGAAGGCGGCGCTCGATGCTGGCTTTCATGTGGTGTGCGACAAGCCGATGGTGTGTTCGAGCGAAGAGGCGGAGATGCTCGTCGCCGCGCAGCAGGCGAGTGGGTGTGTGTTTGCCGTGACGTACAACTACACCGGGTATCCGATGATCAAGCAGATGCGATCGATGGTTCGCGGCGGGGCGATCGGCGCAGTGCGGAAGGTCATGGTCGAATACCTGCAAGGCTGGCTTTCGACACCGCTTGAGCAGACGGGGCACAAACAGGCGAGTTGGCGAAATGATCCGGCGCAGGCTGGGGCGGGCGGGGCGATGGGGGACATCGGCTCTCATGCAGAGAATCTGATGTCCTATGTGACCGGTCTTGGCATTCGCGATGTGACCGCCGATGTAGCAACGCATGTGGATGGGCGTGTGCTTGATGATGATGTGTCGGCCCTGCTTCGGTTCGACACCGGCGCAACTGGGGTGTTTACTGTTTCTCAGGTGTGCCCTGGCGTTCGAAATGGGTTGCGGCTTCGGGTGTGGGGCGAAACCGGCGGCCTTGAATGGCAG
>JASMMN010000044.1 GCA_030748155.1 Phycisphaerales bacterium | reverse complement strand
TCGGCTGCCTCCGCCTTGGTAGATGGGGCACCGCCCTTGATGATGAAGCCGGCACCAATGCCGAGAAGTCGCTCAAGCTGCTGTTTGGCGCACGCCGGGCACTTCCGTTTCACCGGGTCGGTCATCGACTGCATGAGTTCGAACTCGTGACCACACGCTTTGCATCGATAGTCGTAGGTCGGCATCGATTCAGGGCGCGACGGCAACCTTGGCGGCGCGAAGTACGTGGTGTTCGGTGGCAAATCCGGGCTGCATCAACATGGTGATGTGCCCGCTGTCAATACCATCGGCTGGTCGCTGCAGCATGGCCTCATGCCGCTGTGGGTCAAACTCATCGCCTACCTCAGGATCGATGCGAGTCACACCGAGATCGCCAAGCACCTTGGTGAATTCGTCGCTCGCAAGTTGCACGCCTTGTGCAAACTGCTCGGCGGTCATGTCTTCCAGATCCTGTCCGAGCGCCATGTCGATCTGATCAGACACGGTGAGAAGCGAACGGATCGCTCCAGCCACCGCAGCCCGGCTGACCCGAACTTCATTCTCTGCGGCACGCCGCTGGTTATTGGCCAGTTCGGCCAAAGCCCGGAGCCGGTCGGCTCTGGCATCTTCAAGGGCGGCTGCGAGCCACTCAAGTACCTCCCTTTGATCGCCCTCGGACTCGTCGATGATCTGACCCACAAGAGCATCATCAATCTGAGTCTCATTCGCGTCACTGACTGCCTGATCGTCATCGTTCAGATCTTCAATTGGGAGTTCTTCGGTGTTCATGGTGTACCTCGATCCACAGAGTCAGTGTCTCCGCACGGCCTCCTTGATGCGTGTCCAGAAACCAGGTGGCTCGGCATCGACCGCGACATCTTCGGTTTCGGCATACTGCTTGAGCAGATCTCGCTGGGTTTCGCTCAGATTCCTCGGCACGACCAGATGCAGGACCGCGACCAAATCGCCTGAGCGGCCGCTGCGGAGATTCGGCATGCCGCGATTGGGAATACGGAAAAGCTCTCCGTTCTGTGTGCCGGGCGGAACATGCAAGGAGTGCGGTTCCGGTGAATCGAGCGTCGACACTTCGATGTCGGCACCCATGGCAAGTTGTGTGAAGTTGACAGGAACGAGAACCATCAAGTCATCTCCATCACGCTCAAACTGCTCGTGCTGTTCGACGCGGACAAGCACATGCAGATCGCCTCGCTGTCCGTTGCCCGCCGGATCAACTTCTGGAGGCGGTGGTTCACCCTCTCCACTGAGCCGCACGGCCTGGCCGGAGTGGATGCCAGCCGGGATCTTCGCTGAAAGTTTCCGCTCAACGCTGCGACGTCCACGTCCATCGCATCCGCGGCACGGATCGGAAACGACCTTGCCCTTGCCTCGACAAGCCGGACAAGCCGTGACCATCCGAAACATCCCGCCGAGACCGGCCTGCGCAACTTGTCCGTTTCCACTGCAGGTCGTACACGTTTCCGGTGTACTTCCAGGGGCAGAGCCATCGCCATCGCAATCACTGCAGGTATCTAGTCGTGTGAAAGTGATGTCCCGCTCGACACCGGCAAAGGCCTCTTCAAGCGCGATGTCGAGTTGATATTCAAGATCGTAACCACGTACGTGACGACGGCGACCGCCACGGCCACCGCCCATGCCTTCGAAGATGTCGCTAAACATCGAGAAGATGTCATCCGGGTTCATCGCATGACCAGGTCGTTGTCGCAGCCCCTCTCGGCCGTACTGGTCGTACATGCGACGACGTTCGGGGTCACTGAGAATCTCGTAGGCCTCGGCGGCTTCTTTGAAACTCGCTTCTGCTGCGGTATCGCCCGGATTGCGATCCGGGTGGTACTTCATGGCAAGGCGCCGATACGCTCGCTTCACCTCGTCCCCGGATGCGTCTCTGGTGACGCTGAGTACTTCGTAGTAGCAACGAGTCGTCGGCATGAGGTTGATCCAACCCGGTCCGGCTCTCCTACTCGCGCAACGAGCAGGGGAGCCGGCGGGGAGAGAGGAGGATCGGTCAGGTCACCGCACCTTCAACCGGTTCGACGTCATCGTCGAGCGATGTCAGGGCCACGTCGGTGGTCAACATGAGGCCCGCGACGGAAGCGGCGTTGCGAAGCGCGATACAGACAACCAAGGCCGGGTCGATGATGCCCGCCTTGACGAGATCTTCGTAGTCACCTGTCCCTGCATTGAAGCCGAATCCGGTCTTGCCTTCCTTGATCTTCTCAACCACGACGTCGCCGTCGACGCCGGTGTTCTCTGCGATGCAGGCACTTGGGGCCTCGAGTGCACGAGCAAGAATGTCGAATCCATACTTTTCATCGCCTCTGGCTTTGCTGCGGGCAGTAAGGACAGCCTCCCGAGCGCGGAGATACGCCACGCCGCCACCGGGGACATAGCCCTCCTTGGCGGCGGAGCGAGTGGCATTGAGTGCATCATCGACGCGATCCTTCCGCTCCTTCATTTCGACCTCGGTCGAGCCGCCGACCGAGATGACAGCGACACCACCGGTCAATTTGGCGAGCCGCTCGCGAAGTTTCTCGCGGTCGTAATCGCTGGTGGAGGATTCGATCTGGGTACGGATCTGCTTGACCCGCCGCTCGATGTCGGACTTCTTG
>JASMMN010000043.1 GCA_030748155.1 Phycisphaerales bacterium | reverse complement strand
CGGCACGTTGTAGCGGTCGGCCTGTCGCCAGACGGTTTCGCTCTGCGCTTCGACGCCTTCCTTGCCGTCGAAGACAGCAATGGCACCATCGAGGACACGCATGGACCGCTCGACCTCGATTGTGAAGTCCACATGGCCGGGGGTGTCGATCAGGTTGATCGTATAGGTCTCGCCGTGGTGATCCCACGGGCAGGTCGTTGCGGCCGACTGGATGGTGATGCCGCGTTGCTGCTCTTCCTCGAGGAAGTCCATCGTGGCCGTGCCTTCGTGCACCTCACCGAGTTTGTAGTTCTTGCCGGTGTAGTACAGCACCCGCTCGGTGACGGTGGTCTTCCCGGCGTCGATGTGGGCGCAGATGCCGATGTTCCGGACGAGTTTCAGATCGATGGACATTGAAGGGCTCGCTGGTTCCTCAGGGATGAAACCGTGGATGTTGTGAGGCTGATGCCTCTTTTCTGGGGGGGGGTATGGACCGATGGACGACACCGGTTCACGAAGTTTATTGGTAGGGGCCACCTTGTTCGGTGGCGGGCTGAGGCCCGGCATCACGCCGGAGGGGGTTCCTCAGCGTGGCCGGGCGTCGTCTTCCTCATCATGTGGCATGGTGGGGTACTCCTGACGCGTTCCGGTCCTGAATGACATGCCGCCGATCCCAGAGATCAACGGGCAAGCGGGCATGGTATCGGGAAACCTTGTCAAATCCAAATGCGGTTTCTCTTTTTCCTCAGCAGGAGCGGACCAGCGAAGATCGCTCAAGCCCGACCGACTCGATGATGGGTTCGATATCGCTCAGAAAGCGGCGGCCATCTTCGACGTAGCCCGCCGTCGGCTTCAGTTCGGGCAGGTGACCCTGAAAGAAGCGATTCAGCCGAATCATCAGCAGTTCGCGGATGTACTTGGCCGTCATGGATGCCAGCGCGACCGGCAGATGATCGGCGTCGCCCTGCGCGGCAAAGCGGATTTCGATGGGGCCCCGCCCCGCCATGGCAAGGCGATAGCGACTTTCCTTCTCGGACTCCGCGAGAATGTGCCGGTCGGCCTCGGGCCAGGCCACCCGCAGATCATCGAGGTAGTGGGTGCGGCCGCCTTGGCGGTCGATGACCAGCAGCAGGGAGCGACCCGCGGCTCGCCTCCAGCACGCATCGGCCAGAGTCACGATGAGTTCGAAGTTGACCGTGGCTTTGGAACCGGCCTGCTCGACGCGGGTGTTGAAGGCATTGGCGTCGATCGCGCGAGCGCCGATATGGACGCACCGCGTGTTGGTGCGGTCCATGGTTCGGTTCAGCCGGGCTCGATCGATGCGAAGCGGATCGGTTGTTCGACCGACCGGGAGCGGTGTATTGGTGTCGTACCACGGTAAAGCGGGCGGCTCAACATCGAGCGCATCAAGCAGCATGGCATCATCGAGTTGCTCAAGCCAGTTCCGCTCATGCATGGAAGCGGCAAATACCAGCACGCCGCGTTCCAGATGTGTCAGTGGATGCGCCTTGGCGCCGGCCCCCTTGAGTTTCTTGGAGTCATCGATACTGATGCGACCCCGGGCGTCTCGTCGCGAGCGAGTGAGCACGGTTCGAAGGGTGCGCCATAAACACGGCATCTCATCATCGAGTGAGCCCTCGATTTCAAAGACCGACAGTCCCCCACACAGCGGTCCGAGCAACGGCCCATATCCCGCCTCGTCGATGCCCGCGTACAGCATGATCTGATGGTAAGGGGTCAGGTGCCGTCTCGGGAACTCAGGTCGACGGGTTGGAGTGTGTCGCTGGCCCCGGGGTGGTACCCGGACCCGTTCCTCCTACCGCCTGTCCGTCACGCCGGCCGTCGCTGCCGCCGCACCAGCAGTCGTCGAGTCTGAGGATGGCTTGCGCGCCGCCGAAACCGACGTCACGCTGTGGGGCAATGGTGATGACGTGCCCCATCGCCTCAAGTGTGGCGGCGGTGGCGGCGGGGGTGTCGGGTTCGAGTGAGACCTCGAGGCCACCTTCCACCCGCCAGCGGGGCGCATCGATGGCGGCCTGCGGGTCCCAACCGCTGGCGACGACGCGGCTGAGGACTTGCAGGTGTCCCTGTGGCTGCATCGGTCCGCCCATGACGCCGAATGCCATGTGGGCGTTTCCATCCTTGGTCGTGAAGGCGGGGATGATCGTGTGGTACGGCCGCTTTCCGGGGGCGATGTCGTTGGGGTGGCCCGGCCGATCGACGAAGCCAGCGCCGCGGTTCTGCATGGCAATGCCCGTGCCGGGTACAACGATGCCGCTGCCGAAGCCTTCGTAGTTGGACTGGATGAAGGAGACGGCTCGCCCGCTCGCATCGCCGCAGCAGAGGTAGACGGTGCTGCTCCACTCCGGAGACTCTGCGAAGAGATCCTGAGCGTGGTGCCGGTCGACCATCGCTGCGAGCGTATCGAGCCGCTCGGCAGCGATGAGTTCCTGCGGGCAGAGGCGCAGGTGGTCCGGATCCGCCACGTGCGCCTCGGCATCGGCGAAGCCGAGTTTCATCGCTTCGATTTGAAGGTGCAGAAGCAGTGGATCATCCGCATCAAGGGCAGCAGGCTGCAATCGATCGAGTACACCGGCTGCGATGAGCGCCGCGAGCCCCTGTCCGTTGGGGGGGAGTTCATGCAGCACCACATCGCCGAACGGTACGCCGAGTGGATCGACATCGACAGCCTCATGGCTTGCGAGATCCTCCAGGCTCAGAGCGCCGTTGTGAGCATCGGCATCGGCGGCCATCGCGGCGGCAAGTTCGCCGTGGTAGAACGCATCGCCCTCGGTTTCGGCAATCAGGCGCAGCGTGCGGGCGTGATCGGGAAGGGTCCACCACTGCCCGATCTCGGGTGTGTGCCCGTTCTGTGTGAACGTTTCCTGCCATCCCCGGAAGTGTTCGTATCGTGTTGCGGCTCGCCGCCACGCGACGGCGCACTGCGGGGACACCGGAAAGCCGTGCTCGGCAAGGTGGATGGCCGGAGCGAGCAGATCGAGAAAGGGCATTGTGCCATGAAGTCTCCAGAGCGCGACCCACCCCGAAACACAGCCCGGTACGGTCACGGCGTCCCACCCGGTTCGTGGGATGTCCTCTCGGCGGAGCCGATCGACATCAAGCATGGCCGGAGCGCGGCCCGAGGCGTTGATGCCGTGGAGCCGCTGTCCGTCCCACGACATGGCAAAGGCGTCTGCGCCGAGACCGTTGGCGGTCGGCTCCACGACGGTGAGCGATGCAGCGGTGGCGATGGCAGCGTCCGCTGCAGTGCCTCCGCTTGCGAGGATGTCGAGGCCGACCTGCGAGGCAAGGGGCTGCCCGGTCGCGACAATCTGCCCGGCCAGCACCGGCATGCGGCCGCCGGGCAGGGCGGCAGGGGGGAGTGAGTGCGACCAGCGATCCGTCACGAGGCTCGCTCCACACGGTCAATCCACCCCCCGCACAGCACGAGGTCATCTTCGTAGCAGACGACAGCCTGTCCGGCGGCGGCCGCTTCCTGATGCTGGGTGAATTCAACTTCGATGCGATCCTTGCCCGTCGAACGCACCTGCGCTGCGAGCGACTCGCCATGTGCCCGAACTTGTGCGGTGCATTCGATCCAGTCTTTGCTCGGTTCGATGTGCCAACTCGCCTCGGCAGCCGTGCATCCCATGGCAGCGAGCGCCTCGCGGGGGCCGAGTGTCACGGTGTTGCTCGCAGGATTCTTCTGCACAACGTAGAGTGGATGTCCGACCGCGACGCCAAGTCGACGTCGTTGACCGATTGTGTAGTGTTGATGTCCTTCGTGCGTCGCCAGTTCGTTGCCATCGGCATCGAGCATACGGCCTTGCTCGAAGCGTTCGGGGTGGCGACGCTCGAGAAGTCCGGCGTAGTCGTCGTCGGGTACGAAGCAGATCTCCTGTGAGTCGGGTTTGGCGTGGACACCGAGGCCGAACCTCTTGGCATGGGTGCGGACTTCCTCCTTGGAGAGTTCGCCGATCGGGAAGATCAACTGGTCCAGCCGTCTCGTCCGCTTTCCCGGAAGCCCACCGGCGCCGAACAGCACGTATGACTGATCCTTCCGGAGGTCGGCGGATCGGCGAAGGCGAGGGAACGCTCCTGAGCGGTCGATGCGGGCATGGTGGCCGCTGGCGACCCATGTGGCACCGATGCCCTCGGCGTAGTCGTGCAGTTTGCCGAACTTCAGCCAATCGTTGCAGCGGACACATGGGTTGGGAGTGCGTCCTGCGTGGTACTCCCGCTCGAAGTACTGGATGATCTGCTCGAAGTCATCGGCAAAGTTCAGGGCATAGAAGGGGATATCGAGTGTGCTCGCAACGCCGCGCGCATCATCGGCATCTGAGATTGAGCAGCAGCCTCGGTGGCCGAGGGTGGCGTTTCCGATGTCTTCGCCTGGCGACCCGAGGCGCATGAAGCAGCCAACAACGTCGAATCCCTGCTGTATCAGCAGGGCGGCCGCAACGCTGGAGTCGACACCGCCGGACATGGCGACGAGGACGCGATCTCCTGGACGAGGGTGCATGGCGGGGGCGATGATAGGTCCCGTGGAGGGCAGGCTTGGTATCCTGACCGCTCTGTCAGGAGAACATCCCCATGAGCACCGCTACCGCCACCGTTCGGGACCTGCTTGGCGCCGAAGCCGACGATCTGCTTGGCCATGAGTGCGTCCTGCCCGCCGACATGTTGCATTTGCCCGGCGGCGACTTCATCGACCGCGTCTGGACCGAAAGCGACCGGAGTCCGCAGGTGCTCCGCTCGATTCAGACGCTGTATGGACATGGGCGTCTTGGAGGCAGCGGTTATCTTTCGATTCTCCCGGTTGATCAGGGTATCGAGCACTCTGCGGCGGCCTCGTTTACGCCCAATCCGATCTACTTCGATCCGGGCAGCATCGTCGAACTGGCGATTGAGGGAGGCTGTAATGCGGTTGCGAGTACCTGTGGCGTACTCGGGTCGATCGCGAGGAAGTACGCCCATCACATTCCCTTCATTGTCAAGATCAACCACAACGAACTTCTGACCTCGCCCAATCAGTTCGATCAGGTGATGTTCGGCTCGATCGACGAGGCGTGGAATATGGGTGCCGTCGCGGTGGGGGCGACGATTTACTACGGCAGCGAGGAGTCACGCCGCCAGATTGTCGAGATCGCCGATGCCTTTGCCTATGCCCATGAGCGTGGCATGGCGACGGTGTTGTGGTGTTACCTGCGGAACAACGACTTCAAGGTGGACGGCACCGACTATCACGCATCTGCAGATCTGACCGGTCAGGCCAACCATCTCGGCGTCACCATCGAGGCCGACATCATCAAGCAGAAGCAGGCCACGAACAATCGCGGTTATGTGGCGATGAACAAGCACGGCAGTTTCGGCAAGTACGACGAGAAGATGTATGACTCGCTCTGCGGCGATCATCCGATAGATCTCTGTCGTTGGCAGGTCGCCAATTGCTACATGGGGCGGGTCGGGTTGATCAACTCGGGCGGCGCATCCGGCGACGACGACTTCGCCCAAGCCGCCCGAACGGCGGTCATCAACAAGCGAGCCGGTGGTTGCGGGCTCATTTCGGGGCGAAAGGCGTTTCAGCGGCCGATGGGCGAGGGTGTGCAACTGCTGAATACGATCCAGGATGTGTTCCTCGACGAGGAAATCACCATCGCGTAAGGCAATGCCTCCGCTTCCACGCTTGCGGGGGAGGGGAATACGGTTTATGCGCCGGCGATTCTTGCTCGTCGCGCTTCGCTGGCTTCGCGGCGGCGGTGGACCGCCTGCTCTTTCACGGCGCGGGTTTGTTCGGCCTCACTGAATTCTTCACCGAATCGAACGAGCCGCAGACTGTTGGCGATGACGACGACGTAGCCCAGCGCGTAATAGAAGGGCGCGAGCCACAGCGTCAGAATCGTGCCGGTCGCGGCGAGCGCCAGGCCGATGACGGCAAGCAGCAGCGACATGCCGATGTTCTGGCTGATGACCGAGCGGGTCCGGCGGGCCAGTGAGAGGAGGAAGGGAATGTGCCGCAGGTCGTCGTTCATCAGCGCGACGCCGGCCGAGTTGGTGGCGATGTCCGAGCCGCTCAGGCCCATCGCAACGCCCACATCGGCGGTGGCGAGAATCGGGCCATCGTTGATGCCGTCGCCGATCACCATGGTTCGGTGTCCCCGCTGCATGAGGTGCTTGAGTTCCTCGTGCTTCTCTTCGGGCAGGCACTCGGCCTCGACGCTGTCGATCCCGATCGCTTCGGCAACCCGTGTGGCGACCGGCAGGCGGTCGCCTGTGAACATCGCAACGCGGCGGCAGCCGAGTTCTCGCAGTTCCGAGACTGCGTCGGCGGCGTGTGAGCGGAGCGCGTCTTCGAGGCCCACGGCACCGAGGTATCGCCCGCCTCGCATCACATGTACGCCGGACATGCCCTCGATTTTCGCTTCGACTGCGGCAACCTGCGGGGCGATCTCCGGACTCACTTCCAGCAGCCACGCGGCGCGGCCTGCGTGGATGTCACCGGTACCTGCGTGGGCCAGTACGCCGCGGCCATGTAGTTCCTCGTACCGATCCATGTGCGCCGGTTCGATGTTCGCCTGCCGGGCGGTGTCGAGAATCGACTTGGCGAGCGGATGGTTGGAGTGTTGTTCACCGTCTGCGGCAGCCTGCAGCAGTTCCGCACCTTCCACGCCCTCGACGGGACTCAGCCTCGAGACGGCGAAGACGCCCGTTGTCAGCGTTCCGGTCTTGTCCATGATGACCGTATCGACTTCGGCGGCTGCTTCGAGTGTTCTGGTCTGTTTGATCATGATGCCGACCCGCGCCGCGGCGGCGAAGGCAGCAACCATCGCGGTCGGGTGGGAGATCAGCAAACCGCCCGGGCAGGTGACCACGAGCACCGTGATCGCCCGAAGCGATGCTTCGGCGCGTACGGCCTCCTCGCCGCTGCGGGAGGCGAAGAACCACACCAAGGCCGCCACCATGATGACGATCCAGAAGTAGTAGCCGGCGAGTTGTTCGATGATTTCCTGACGCTTGGTTTTGCTCGATTCCGCCTCACGGATGAGCGCCTCGACCTTGCCGATGGTCGTCTCTGCGGCGATGGCGGTGACTTCGATGTCGATCTGCCCGGTCAGGTTCGTCGTGCCCGCGTACACGGGGACACCCACGCGGACTTCGACTGGAACGGCTTCGCCCGTAAGCGATGCCTGATTGATGTCGGACTCGCCCGTGACAATGCGACCGTCCACAGGAAGATTTTCGCCGGGGCGTACGCGAACAAGGTCGCCCTTTTGGAGCGAGGCGAGGCCGACGGTTTCTTCATCACCGCTGGTGGAGATGCGACGGGCCGTGTCGGGTGTCAGGTGTACCAGATCCCGGATGGCTCGCTGCGCGCCCCACGCCGTTCGGCTGAGCACCAGATTGGCTGCCCACAGGAACAACGCCAGGAATCCCGCCGCGAGATACATCTCGGAAGCCATTGCTGCCAGAACCGCCAGCGTGGCGAGCGCATCGCCGCCGGGTCTGCCGATGGCGATTTCTCGCCACGCACCCATGAGCAGCGGAATGACCAGAATGAGCGTCCCGAGAAAGGCT
This sequence comes from Phycisphaerales bacterium, assembly GCA_030748155.1. Lineage (GTDB taxonomy): Bacteria > Planctomycetota > Phycisphaerae > Phycisphaerales > SM1A02 > UBA12567. The sequence continues at coordinate 3,336 of JASMMN010000043.1, read as the reverse complement.
GGAATCTGGGCGATCTGTGGATTGACGCCGAGCAGGTCGCCGATCCAGGCGGTGCCGAGCAGCACCCCGCCGCCGAGGGCGATCAGGAGACGCCGTTCAAGGCCAGCGGCGGAGTAGTCCTCGCCGCCGACGCCATCATGGGCAATCGTGGGGGGGGTGATCGATTCGTGCTCGCTCATCTGCTGCTCGGACTCCAGAGAAGTGGGGGCGGGAAGGCGGGGAGTATAGAGCCCATCCGCCCTCTTCCACCCACATACGCCCCCGGCCCCGGAGGGGTTCGTGCGGTACGCTTTCCCTCGAAAGGAGCTCCCGACGGTGTCTGAGCGGATTTCGATCATTGGTGACGGGCAGATGGGGCTGGTCTTGGCGGATGTCTTGGTGCATCGGGGTCTTCCGGTCACGCTGTGGGGGCCATTCCCGGAGATAGTGGAGCACCTTCACCAAAGCCGTGAGAATCCGGACAGGATGCCGGGGTTCAGGCTGGACGAGGCCGTGTCCGTCACGGCTGATCCCGCCGAGGCGTTTCTGGGCTGCACGCTGGCGGTCAACGCGATTCCGTCGCAGTTCATCGGCAAGGTCTGGTCGCAGGTGGCAGGCGGTCTCCCCGAGGGATGTTCGATTGTCAGTGTCGCCAAAGGTGTTGAGAACGGGACGCTTCGGCGGCCGAGCGAGGTACTGCGTGACACCGTTGCAAATGCCGGTCCGATCTGCGCCTTGTCGGGACCGACGATTGCCACCGAACTGGCGGCGCACCAACCGGCGCTCATGGTCGCGGCCTCCCCGGACGCCGCAGTTGCTGATCGTGTGCAGGATTGCTTTGATGTGCCGTGGCTTCGGATTTACACCAGCCGTGACTTGCTCGGCGTTGAACTCGCTGGCGCCTGCAAGAATGTCATTGCCCTTGCCGCTGGGATGTGCGACGGTTTGGAACTTGGTGACAATGCCAAGTCGGCGGTGCTGGCGAGGGGACTTGCTGAAATCACACGGCTCGGTCTGGCCATGGGTGCGGATGCCGACACATTTCAAGGCATCGCGGGCGTGGGCGATCTTGCGACGACCTGTTTCAGTCCGCACGGCCGGAACCGAAGTTGCGGCGAGGCGATCGGCCGGGGTGAATCGCTGACTGCCTACCAAGCACGGACCGATTCGGTGGTCGAAGGCGTGGCGACCTCTCGCAGCGTGATGGCCCTCGCCGAACAGTTCGGTGTCGAGATGCCAATCGCCGAAGCCGTGCATGCAGTGCTCTTCGAGGATTTGTCGCCCCGCGATGGTGTCGAGCGACTCATGCACCGGCAATCTGGCACCGAGTAGATCAGTCTTCGTCGAAGCCTGCCGACACGAGTGCCGCAAGTTCCTTGACGGCCGCATCCGCGTCATCGCCAGTGGCCACAATGATCAGTTCCGTCCCCGCCGTGGCCGCGAGCATCATGATCTGCATGATCGATTTGGCATCGACGCCTGCCTCCTGATCCGCCCGCCGCACCGTTATCTCACCACCGAATCGCTGTGCTGTTTCAGCGAACAGCATGGCCGGCCTAGCGTGCAGACCGAGTCGGTTCGTGACCTTCACCTTTTTTCGTGCGGTCGGAGTCATGGGATACGGTGGTTCAGGTGGAAAGTTGCCGCGAGTCGGCATCCTTCAGCAGGGTGACGATTTCCTTGACCGTCGTGGCTTGTCGCAGAAAGCGGCGGAAGGTCTCTTGGCTCAGGCTTCCGAACACTGCTTCCATCGCTTCGAGGTGAAGCTCAGGCTGGTCTTCTGGGCTCAGCAGAAGGAAGATGGAGTACACAGGGTTGCCGTCAAGGGCGTTGAAGTCGATGCCCTCGCTCACGCTGGCGATCGCGACAACGACCTTCTTGACCGAAGCCTGCTTCAGGTGCGGCACGGCTACACCGTTTCCGAAGCCGGTCGATCCCCGGTTGTCACGTTTGATGACCGCCTTGACGAAGTCGTCGCGATCGTCCGTGGCGACCTCGCCGGCTTCGACGAGCAGATCCATCAGAGCACCGATCACCTCGTCGCGGGTGCGGACGTTCAAGGTCGGCGAGATCGCCTTCTGGACGACGATTTCGGTCAACTTCATCATTCATCTCCCGAGTGGTGGCGGTGATCTCTGTGGTCGAGGAGTTTACTCTTGAGGTCGCTCAACTGTCGGATCGCCCGATCGGTGCACTGGTCGATGGCTGCGTACATGTCGCTCGAGGATGAGTGGGAGATTTGCGGGTCGCCGTGATCGATCGAGACAATGCACTCGATCAGATGCTCGGACTTCTGGTGATCCACGATGATTTCAATGGCGGACACTCGGTCGAAGTAGCGAGGAAGTTTTTCCGCCTTCTTCTGGATGTACTCCTCGATGGCCGGAGTCGCCTCGCCGTGTCGCGTTGTGATGGAAATCTGCATCGTTGTGAGGAGTCCTTATGTTTTTTCGCCCGTGCTGTCGCCTGCATTCGACGTGTTGCCGTCCGGCAATGTACGTGGTGTGTTCTGTGAGGGTGGTCGCAGGACGCCGCCACTGATCGTAAAGCCAATGGCTTCTTCAACCGTCAAGGGCAGTTCAACAGTCGATGATCTCGGAACGGAGATCGTGTAGCCGGTGAAGGGCGTGGGGCTGCTCGGAATAAAGATGGTAATGGCCTCGTCCCCGAGTACATCGTCGAGTGCCCGCAGCGCGGTACCCGTTTGGAATCCGACCGACCAGATGCCCTTCTTCGGGTACTCCACCGCGACCACCCGCCGAAACTGCATGGCCTTCTCTTTCGGGGAGAACAGAAAGTCCACGATCTGTTTGACCCAACTGTATATCTTCTTGATGACCGGGAGCGCGGAGATTGCCCGTTCCAATTGCCGGTAACTTGCGCGGCCAACCCAGCCGCCGACGAGGCGACCGGCCAGGTAGACCGCGAAGATCGCCACGAGCAGTCCGATCAGTCGGACAGGCCAGTAGTTGGCCCACCATGACTTGACGACACCGGCCCGATACTCGAACACGATGTCGGCATCGTGTGAGACGTCTCCGCCGGGGAGGCCGAGGGCCGTGCGGGCCGTTTCGATGTCCTCCACGCTCGGCGTGATGCCCCAGTACTCGGGCATCGCGGGCCAGGCCGCAAAGGTCTGTATCAGCACGTATCGGATTCCACCGTTGATCGGCTCCGCGATCGAGTCGTTGACCCACAGATAGGCCTGCACAAGTATCCAGAGCGTCAGCGTCGCCGGCAGCACGACCGCGAGCCCTCGCAGGAAAAACCGGCGGAAGTTGCCTCGAGATGGGTGCTTTTTCGACATCGGAGCAGATACGCGGTTTCATTGTACCGCCGCCCCGGTTGGCGGCGGCA
>JASMMN010000042.1 GCA_030748155.1 Phycisphaerales bacterium | reverse complement strand
ATCCGATCCATCAGGACCGAAAAATGCTGTTGAAATGCACTCTCATCCATGTCTTCGCTCCGTCTCTTCCATGCCTTGCCGGTGAGCACTCACCGACATCCCATCTTGCCACAGTGGGGACTCCTGACCAGACAACAGGTCGTAAACCCGTGTCAAGAATGGCCTTCAGGGTGCATCTGTATGGTTTGAGGCGATCAGATACCGCCAGTGGCACCTCACTCCTTCAGAACCGCGTCTTGGCGGCTGCGAGCCGGGCTTCGGGGGGGCCCTTGGCCATCACGCCGTCAACGGGGGTGCCATTCTGCCGGGCCTCGTGAACGAGTTTGGCAAGGTGCCGGTCCCGCTCCATGGCCCAACGGCCAAAGTGCGTTTCCAACTCCTGCCGGTTGAACCGCGAAAGTGGATCGTCCAAGCCGGTCTGGGCGACGGCCCAATCGACGAGCAATCGACCCGTCGCGGCGAATCGGTACAGGTCCAAGGTCAACCGCACACGGGCGGCGAGCGAGCGGAAGGGGTCGCGACAGGGTTCGGGAAGTTCGGTCATTACGGCTTCGAGTCTTCGCTTGGCCATCGGACCGAACATGTCATCGCCCGCGACGCGATCGGCGGCGGCGATGACGACGGCGGCTTCGCCAGCCCCCTCATCGGTGGTCTCCTCGACCCGCTCCAACACGGCCACCGAGGTATTCAACGTCTTGATGCCAGCGTTTGGGAAACGAACCGTCACACTCCAGCACGGCTCACCCTCAACCTGCGAGCGGGCAGCACGCGTCACCGTACCGATCCCCCATTCGGGCTTGTTCGGTACCCGCGCACGATCTCCGTACGACCAAGGCGCTTCGGATGCGGACTGGCTACCGCTCACCATCAGAACTCCCTCAATTCGAGTGTCGGATTGGGCTCAATTCGCCGGCCGCGGAGGTCGACAGAGCCTTCCATCAATGCATTGAGCGTACCTCATAAGAGGGGGGAACGCAAGGAAGGATTAGTACCGCAGCCTGATTCCGCGTTTACGGGTGGTCTAGGGCAATGGGAGCAAAGAGGGGAGAGTAGGCCAGGGAGAAAGGGCGTTGACAAACTCACGGCACTCGGCGTCAGCAGCGAGGTTGTGATGCTGCCGACGCTCGACGTTCTTCTCTCTGCGCCTTGCTGGCGCAGCCGCCCACTACACGAGCCCTTGATCCACCATCGCGTCAGCAACCTTCTTGAAGCCGGCGATGTTGGCGCCGTGGCGATAGTCGTTGCCGAAGCCATAGCCACCTGCCGCATCGAGACAGACAGAGTGAATATCACACATAATCCGCTTCAGATGTGAATCAACTTCTTCGCTGGTCCATCGCAGCCGCTGGCTGGCCTGCGCCATCTCGAGCGCGGAGACGGCGACTCCACCGGCATTGGCGGCCTTGGCCGGGCCGAGCAGTACGCCGCCATCGACCAGAATGTCCTGGGCCTCGGGTGTTGTGGGCATGTTCGCGCCTTCACTGACGAGGCGAACGCCTCCGGCAACAAGATTGGCCGCATCGACCGCGTTGACTTCGTTCTGAGTTGCCGAAGGGAAGGCCGCCTCCGCCTCGACACACCACATTGGATTGTGGGTGGTTTCGACATCCGAAGGTGCCCATGTCGCGGAGGTGAATCGCTCGGTGTACTCGGCAATGCGGCCGCGGCGTTCGTTCTTCAACTCCATCACGAACTGCAGCTTATCTTCAGTAATGCCTTCGGGATCGTGGATCCAGCCGGAGGAATCACTCAGCGTAATCGGTATCGCTCCAAGTTCGATGAGTTTGCGACAGGCATACTGGGCGACGTTCCCCGAACCAGACACCAGACACTGCTTCCCTTCGAGCGTGTCGCCCTGCGTACCGGCCATCTCGGCTGCAAAGTAGACGGCTCCGTATCCGGTCGCCTCGGGTCGTAGCAGGCTGCCGCCCCAACCGGGGGCACGACCGGTCAGAACACCCGTAAAGGTGTTGGTGATGCGCTTGTACTGACCGAACATGTAGCCGATCTCGCGGCCACCGACACCGATGTCGCCAGCAGGGACGTCGGTGTTGTGACCGATGTGCCGATAGAGCTCGGTCATGAACGACTGGCAGAACCGCATGACCTCGCTGTCGCTGCGACCGCGTGGATCAAAGTCGGATCCGCCCTTGCCGCCGCCGATGGGTTGACCGGTGAGGCTGTTCTTGAAGATCTGCTCGAAGGCAAGGAACTTCAGAATGCTCAGGTTGACGCTCGGATGGAACCGCAAGCCGCCCTTGTAGGGACCGATCGCGGAACTGAACCCAACCCGAAAGCCGCGATTGACATGGGCTTGGCCGTCGTCGCTCGTCCATGGAACACGGAACTGCGCCACCCGTTCAGGCTCGATGAGCCGGTCGAGTACGCGAAGCTGGCGGTAGTGTGGATGTCGCTCAAGCACCGGCTCAAGCGACATCACGACCTCCTGTACCGCCTGCAGAAACTCGGGCTGGTTGGGATCACGTTGCCTGACGATATCCAGATATTCTTCGGTGAAGGTACTGCTCGCGTGCGGTACGGTGACCGTCGTGTTCATGGTGTGGGTCCTTCTCCCGGAGCGGGCCACTTGGCGAAATGTATCCTGATCCGATCATCCCAAATGATACCGACTGAAGACATCTCGGCGTATCCTGAACTCTCCAGATGAGCACTTCTCCCCAACCTGAGCAGCCGATCCCGCCGGCCCTTCAGACGCTGCGGAACCGCATTGACCAGATCGATCACCAGTTCATGGACCTGCTCGCCGAGCGGCATCGGGTCGTCGGCGAGGTGGCCGCGGTGAAGCGAGAAACAGGCGTACCCATCCGGGATGACGGGCGGGAGGCGGCCCTGCTGGCAGATCGCCGCAGTGTGGCAGGTCGCAGCGGGCTGAATCCGGAAGTCACCGAGAGCCTGTTCAGGCTCGTGCTGTGGGCGAGCCGGAATCGGCAGGCGCAGTTGCATGCCGCTGTGCCGCAGGATCTGACACCCCGGATAGTCGCCGTCATTGGTGCCCAGGGCGGCATGGGAACCATGATGAACGGCCTGCTGCAGGATCTGGGCAACGAGGTGCTTGCCGTTGATCGAAACACCACGCTCACGATCGAGCAGGCAGCGGCCTCCGCCGAGGTCGTACTGGTCTCGGTGGATATCCGCGAGACCAAGGAAGTCATCTTCCGAGCGGGTCCCCATCTTGGCGAGGATTCGCTCTTCACCGATGTCACCAGCACCAAGCGTGATCCTGTCGCAGCCATGCTCGCCTCAAGCACCGCCAGCGTGATCGGAACACATCCACTGTTCGGTCCGGGCGTGCATAGCCTGCAGGAACAGCGTATTGCCATCACCCCCGGACGCCTCGTCGATGGTACCGATTGGATGACATGGCTGACGAGCACCTTCCGCGCCGCGGGGCTCACCCTGCTGGAAACCACACCCGAAGACCATGATCGGGTCATGGCCGTCGTGCAGGTACTCACCCACTTCTCAACCGAGGTCGTCGGCCGGACGATGGAACATCTCGACGTATCCATCGAAGAAACGCTCCGATTCACCAGCCCGATCTACCATCTCGAACTGCTGATGACGGCGCGGCACTTCGCCCAATCGCCGAATCTGTACAGCGCCATTCAGATGTCGAATCCAAATACCAAGGAGGTCGCCGCTGCCTTCCGCGCAGCGGCGGCTGAGTTCGACGCCCTCATTCAGAGCGGAGATGCCGCAGCCTTCCGCAAGGCCTTCGGTGAGGTGTCGACCTTCTTCGGAGACTTCGCTGAAACAGCCCTCGCCGAATCAACACATCTGATTGATCGGTTGGTGGAACGTAGCTGAGCCGCGATGTCCCTACTCCGCAAACATCACCGGCGCAAACTGCTGGAATCTCCCTTTCCAGAAGTGTGGCAGGACATACTCGATGCCGATGTGCCATACACCCGGTTACTGGACGAGACCGAACTGGCTCGCCTTCGCGAAACCATCACCATCCTCATCGATGAGAAGTATTGGGAGGGATGCGGCGAACTGGAAGTGAACGGTCGCGTCCAGGTAGTCATTGCCGCGCAGGCAGCCATCATGCTGCTGCACCTCGACGCCACCGACTACTTCCACAACGTACGGACCTTTTTGATGTACCCCACTGCCTATGTGCAGTCACAGGAGCGGGTCGGCTCGGACGGGCTGGTCCATTCCGGCTCGGCCAACCTCGGGGAGGCCTGGTACAACGGGCCGGTCGTCCTCTCTTGGAAGGATTCGCTGCAAGCGGCGCATTCGCCCGGCCGCGGGCTCAACGTCGTCTTCCACGAGCTCGCCCACGCAGTCGACATGATGGCAGGCACGACCAATGGCACCCCCCTGCTCAAGAATCGGGACGACTATGCCTCGTGGAACCGCACCTTGTCGAACACCTTCGCCGACTTGCGGCAGCGATACGCCAGCGGCGGCCGGGACGTGATCCGCCCCTACGGGCTGACCAACGTGGCCGAGTTCTTTGCTGTCACCACAGAATGCTTCTTTGACGCCCCGATTCCCTTTCAGAAGGCTCACCCCAAGGTCTACGAACACTATGCCCGATTCTGGGGACAAGACCCGGCGGCGCGGCCGTGGCCGCACCAAACCCGGTGATTCTCGGCCGGAACCAAACCCCTCAGAACTGTCTAGAATCCACCCGAACCCACCTCCAGGATCGTCCGTAGGCACCTCTACCTGCGGACGGGATGCTCGCAAAGGTGCGGGTGTCCGCTTCCCCCGCTCGTGGAGGACCTCGATGTCGATCGCGCAGGCCGGCTTCCCGGCCACGGAGAATGCCATGAACAGCACCCAGACGAGCGTCGATG
>JASMMN010000041.1 GCA_030748155.1 Phycisphaerales bacterium | reverse complement strand
ACGAGCGTGATGAGGCGGTCATCGGACATGGTGGAAGGCGTGGCCTTTGTGGTCGGGTTTGATGTGCGGATGGTAGTTCCTGAAAGTGGATCCGGCACTACCGATCTCGACGTTGCACCGACGGAGGTGCCGAGTGGCGTTCCGCGAGCTATTCACAATCTCGTTGTGCCTGCCGCAAGATCTCATCCATCGTGTCAATGGCATTCTCGGCTGTTCGGAGCGATTGTTCGAGCGGCCGGATGAAGTGTTCTCCAAGATAATCGTGTTGGCTGTCTGTCCAGGATTGGCCGGCATTCTCCCACGCGTTTCGCAGCATCACGCAGGTTTCCCGCAGGCGGGCGCGGCTGGGGGTGAGGCTCATCGTTCCGTCTCCTCGGTGGTATCGGCGTCGCCGGAGGTGGTTGCCCGGGATCCCATTCGTCGATGGTCTGTCGGTTCATCCACTTCTGCCGGCATTGCGGTTGGGTCGGGCAGCGGTGGGGCGACCTCCAAATAGCCGTTCAGGTGCGCCTCGAGATTCTTGAGCCAATGGGCGGCTCGCGGCAGGTCCGCCTCTGCAGAACTGGCGAGTCCACGAACCCCCCCGCGTAACAGGGTGAGTTGTCGCTCCAATTCACGCGACCACCGTTTGACTGCGTTGATCTTCTGATCGGCTTCCTCTAGGGCGGCCTTTGTCCGCCGAATGTCTCGTTGTTGGTCCACGAAACTCCGCGGATCCGCATCGGGCTGCGCGATTTTGGCACGTTCGAGATCGCTCCTTGCAGACGCGAACTTCTGCTCTCTCTTTCGCTTCTGTCTCTTCCAGTGCTCGGCTTGCGGTCCTTGGACCCACGCCAACACGCGTGCCGAGTGGCTGATGCAATCGTCCAACGTTCGAGCGATGGATTCGCCCGCCTCGACACATCGTCCGCGCAGTTCGGAAATTGCCTCGATGGCGCCGACATTGGCTCGATCATGCATGCTCTAACGCTGGTTGAGGTAATCCTCAGCCCGCTGCGCTTTCTTCTTCAAGAACGGGACGTGTTCATGGACAGTGGTCCTGAACCGTGCGAGTGACCGCATGGAGTGTTCGAACTCCTCCTTGAACTTGCGGTGTTCTTGATCCTTCCATGTCTGGCCGAGGGCGCGATGCCGGGCCATGAGGGCATTCATCTGCTCCTCCATCGCGTTGGTGAAACGTTGGAGGTCCGACGCGAACTTGCGAACTTCGCCGGGATCGATGATTGCCTTGGCCATGATTGGATCCTCTTGTCTTACCCGTCAACTCTATAGATTACGGTGGATTGTTTGTAGTGGTTCCGGGGGTATTGTGACCGAAGAGCCTGTCCCAGTTGCCCTCGATGCCCCCTTCGAGCGTGCCACGTATGGTGACGTGGCGGGCGGCTGTGATACTCAGTGGCCCGGTGATGACGGCGTTGGGGGCCACATCGAGTGTTTTGCCGAGAAAGAACACGGTGCCTTTGTATCGCCCATGCAGAGTGGCCTCACCACCGAGAATGGCGATATCCGTTTCGGCACCGTGGAGGGTGATGTCGCTGCCGAAGACGAGTGTCTGTGCTGTCAGCGGCGTGCCCTGATCGATCTTCTTCCCTTCAAGTGTGAACCAGTCGTCGCCCTGAAACCTCGATTCATAGGCGGTGACCATCGAGTTGAGGCGGAAGATCGAGACGCCCACCAGCACCATGCCGAGAATCAGGACGCCGACCAACGCAAGACAGCCCATGTTCACCCGCTTCTGCGGCCGAGTGGAATCGGATTCTGTCTCGTGGTTCATGTCAGCACGGTTCTCTGGCTACGTCGCAACCGCTGATTGGCAGCGTACAACACGATGGCAACGCCGCCGGGCAGCAGCCATGGCCAGATGGCAGCGAGCGGAGGCAGCGGGGGCGCGGCGGTGAACTGCCAAGGTATGGAATGACTGAGTTCGCCGCGGCTGACCGTGGTTGTCACATTCCAGTCGCCTGCGGCGGGCAGGACGCACTTCGCGGAGTACAAGAGTCGATTGTCCGCCTGCTCGCGCGTAGCGCGGACCGAAAGCGTGAGTTCTTCCGCTTCGTTGACCATGGTCAGCGTGACCTCGGCATCGAGGACGGCTTCACTGGACTGGGCATGCTGGATCAGCACAGAGATATCGGCGAGGCCTTCGCGGATTGGCGTGGGGTCGGTCATTACGGTGACTCGCCACGGCGGGACAACCTCACTGAGTTGGATCAGGCCACTGTCGGCTGTGGCCATCGATGCCAGCAGCAGAATGAACAGGAGGCGTTTCATGGAAGGATCGTTCCTCGCATTTGCATGGGCTGCAGCATGATCCACACCCCGAGGGAGAACAGCAGGAAGGCCGGCACACTCAGCACTGCGGTAATCAGTGGTACTCGTGCGCGAGTCAGGGAGTGCGTCAGTCGGTGAACGGCCACGATGGCCAGTACCAGTCCGAGATCAAGCAGCAGCAGTTCAAGGGGCAACAGCCAAGCGGGTACGTTCAGACAGCAGGCGAGAATCCACGCGGGCTCACCTAGGTCGCCGCCGATGTCGATTGCTACCCGTTGCGTCACCGGTACGATGGTGCCCAAACTCGTGAAGAAATGGAAGAGCATGTGAACGACCCACATGGCGAATCCAATTGGAATGATCGCGAATGCCAAGCGGCACGCGAGTTGACCGACGGTGATATGCATCTCGCCGATCCGGCTGGCTACGGACGCGATGAACGGAAGCAGCAGGAGCGGCGCAACAACCGAGATGGACAAGAGTACGATCGATGCGGGTACGAGTGGGGTCACGCCGCCCATGGTCTCGCCGATGCGATCTTCGAATTCAAGAACCGGTCCGACCATTCCAAGTGCGTTGGCGAACGCTCCGAATGTCAGCAGCGTCGCGAGGGCCGCGATGTCCACACGGCTTCCGAGGCGTCCAAGAGCACCTCGCCAGCCACCGAACACGACATCACCCGTCATTGTTCTGGTCAGTACGCCGACGTTCTCATGTGGGCACGCTCGAACACAGTCCATGCACCATGTGCAGTCGAGGTTGCCGCGTTTGGTGGGCAGGTAGAGATCCAACTCGCACCCGCGTCCCGTGGGTCCGCCTCGAATGCAGTCGTGAGTGTGACAGGTTTCGCAGACAGCCGGCTCGATGGTCGCAACTTCTCGTGGCGAGGCCATGGATTCGATGAAGTGGAATTGTCCGATCGGGCAGACCCATTTGCAGAACGCGGCGCCATGGAAGAAGGCGTCGATGAGCAGTGCCAAACCGAAGTAGCCGACCACAACCCACGCGGTCCACCATGGCGAGTCCCACAGGCCGAACACTTCATAGGCCCACAGGTAGATCAGCAGCAGTGTGGCGGCGAGCCATTTTGAGCGGAGGGTGTCGGGCCATCGACGGGTTGGGCTGAAGAGACGCTTGCCGAGTCCACGCGGAATCATGAATGGGCACGTCCAACAGAAGGCGTTGCCTGCGACCAACAGCGCGATGACCACAAATCCCCGCCAGTGTGTCCATGGCAGAATGCCGGCGAGATTCATCGGGCTTATCCGTGGCCCGAGCAGGCCGTCCAGAATGACGGCGATGGCCGCTGCCACCATGATCCACTGCATGGTGCGGCGGAAGGCCAGTGAGCGGATCGCCCGGCCGATGAGTGGCGATTTGAGCAAGTCGTGCCTTCGATTCCGACGACGGGTTGTGCGGGAGTCCGCATTACCAAGGATCGGCAGTGGTACATCCAGACGGAGGCCGCCTCCGCCTATCGGAACAGTGACAAGACGCGGCTGCAGCAACCCCCGGATGATCAACCCGACCGGAAGCAGGAAGGCCGCCGAGCCAGTCGCCCACATGATGGCACCGGCGGTGGATTGATCATCCAGAGTGCTGGTGCCGAAGAGGCTTGGACTTGCGGCGTAGGTGGTGTAGATGGGCGTGCCGATGTAGACGAAGATCGCCGAGAAGACCGTGTTCTGCAGATCCGCGAGCAGCAGGTAGGGCAGCAGCATCCACCGCGGCCACACGGGCATGCTCGGCCAAGGTTGCACGACGGGCCACCAGAAGAGCAGACCGGCACAGAGGAATACACCGTGTTCGAATTCGTGCCAGAAGTTGTTCCGCAGCGCCGCTTCGTAGAGCACAGGGAGATGCCAGACCCAAGTCGCAATGATGAAGGTACTCAGCCCCGTGATTGGATGGGTCAGTACGTGAAAGCCCCGTCTGACCGCTCTCGAGGCAAGAAAGGGACCGCACCATTCTCGTCGAATCGTTGCGGGAAGTCCGCGGAGCAGCGGGATGCCCGGGTAGGCCAGCAGAATGAGCGGCGGTCCAACCATCATGAGCAGCACGTGCTGGGCCATGTGAACTTCCAGCAGCAGGCTGCCGAAGGCATCGAGGGGCGATGCAATGGCAAGCCAACACACGCCCACACCCACAGTGAATGATCCAAGCCTCCACCGGGTGAAGCGGGCGGGCTGCGAGCGGTGCAGGTCTCGCCATCCTCTCCAGTACACCACGATTGACACAATGGCCAGCGACAGTGGCCACGGGTTGATGGTCCACGAGGAAAGGATGGCGCGAGTGACGTCGGACATGCGGGGCTAGCGTACGGGGTCAGATAGCGGGCGGGGGATCCGCGTCAATGGGTTGGTGCTCGCCCCCGATTCCCGGGCGGCATCCGTCCCCTTTGCTCACGAATCGGGCAAGAATGGTGGTACTGGATCCTGCGTCGGACGCGGCTTCATCGAGTAGCCGGCACCCGGCTCGTGCTCCCAGCCATTGGTAAGCGTCAGTAGGAAGGCGGTCACGGCGGTCGTCTCTTCAGGCGAGAGATGCTTGCCATATGCGGGCATGTTGCCGCCGCCCTGAATCACCTGCCGGATGAGTTGGTCGCCGTTGAGTCGGCTTGCGACATCGTCGAGTGCGGGACCACGCTTTCCACCGCGGCCACCGAGCATGTGGCAGTTTCGACACTGTTTGTTCTGCACCACGATCGCACCTTGCAGTTCCAGCGGTGTCCGTCCTTTGACGTATTCGGGTGGTGTTGGAATGCCGCTCCATGCGTCCATGACCGGCGACCAGGGCGACTGGTATCCGAGCATCGTGAGCGTGCCGAGGCTCAGCAGCAGCGCGAGCACAAAGACCACCGATATTGGCCGGCGGCGCCAATGCTTCTCGCCGCCGCCGGAGAGGAAGGGCAGCAGGATGAGTGTTGTGCCAGCGAGTATCGGGAACCCGATGATCAGGAAGGTTTCCATGTAGGGCGGCAGCAGGGCCAGCACCGCGAAGATCGACTGGAAGTAGAAATCCGGCCTCGGGGCGGTCTCAATGAAGGTTGGGTTCGGTTCACCAGCAGGTCCACTCGGACCGAACATCATCGCGCAGAAGAACATCAGCCCGAGCGTCAGACCGGTTGCGATCATGTCCCGTCCGGCGGCGTTGGGGAAGAAGGGCATGCCTCGCTTCTCGACGAGTTCGTGGTACTTGGCTTCGTAGGTGGCCTTGTCTACCAGCACACCCGGCGTTGGCTTCTCGTTGATGCCCTTCTTGATGACCAGCAGCAGGTGGATGCCGATCAGCCCGATGAGCGAGGCTGGCAGGATGAAGACATGCAGGGTGAAGAACCTGCTGAGCGCTTCACCCCCGATGATCGCGCCGCCGAGAATGAAGTGCGCGAGGCCCGGTCCGATCCATGGGATGCGGCCTGCCATCGACATGCCGACGCCGAGTCCCCAGTAGGAGTCTTGATCCCAGCGGAGTACCTGACCGGTGAAGGCCATTCCGAGCGTGCATACAAACAGGAGCACGCCGCAGATCCACGTCAGCTCGCGTGGGTACTTGTAGGCGCCGAACAAGAAGACCTGGATCATGTGGATGGTCATGAAGCCGACCATCAGGTGCGATCCCCAGACATGCATCGCCCTGAGGAACCAGCCCATCTCGGCTTGGAACGTGATGTAGTTCAGCGAAGCGAATGCCTGATCGGCCGACGGCACGTACATGAGCGACAGGCAGATTCCCGTGACGATCTGGCAGATGAACAGCACCAGCGTCATGGAGCCGAAGACGTACCACCACTTGGCGCTGCGTGGTACCGGGTGAGTGATACTCGGACCCATGACCTCGGCAAGGTGCAGCCGCGATTCGAACCAATTGAGCAAGGCGTTCTTCATACGGATTGCTGGAGCGTCGGCAGGCGACCGGCCTTCACCTGCAACTGACCTTTCTTGATTCGTGTTTCATAGGTGTAGAGGCCGCGGGGCGGCGGGCCGGCGGCGTGCGACCCGTCCTCGTAGTACACACCTCCGTGGCACGGGCACATGTACAGGTTCGACTCGGGGAACCACCTCACCGGACAGCCGAGGTGGGTGCAGTTGATCGCGAACACGACGAATCCCCCGGTATTTGTGTGTCGCACATAACAGGGTATCTCGGCGGTATAACCGTCCCACGGTGTGCGGAATGGGTTGGTGTAGGAGGCGGGACGGGTCTCTCCCTTTGGGAAGAGATCCGTCGAACCGAGGCTGGTCCACTTCTGCCATCCGCCGGACTTCCAGGGGCTGATGATGTACCCGAGGATCGGTACAGCGATCAGGATGCCCACGACGGCATTGATGGAGGCACCAAGCCAGAAGAGGAAGCCACGCCGCGAGGGCTCTGGCCCCGATGGGTCGCCCATCATCTCGGGGTCCGGCGCTGTCTTGTAGTCGAAGTTCTCGCACATATTCGATGTACTCGCTAGAAGCCGGGTGACTGGTTGCCACCCGGTGGATAAGGCTGCCCCGGGAATTCAACCCGGTGGGATGTGATCCAGGCCATGAGGTCCTCGATCTGTGCATTGGTGAGTGGCGAGAGTCCCTCACGCTCCGGGACTTTTTCGCCATGGAGGTTGCCCTGCCAGTCGGGCATGCCCACATCGGGTCGGCCGCAGACGATGGTCGCCCGAATCATCTGGTCGCTCGCGAGTGCGAGGAATGAACTGTCGATGGGACTTCCGGCCATGGCACCCACTCCATTCTCGCCGTGGCAGGGGCTGCACCAGGTATTGAAGGTCGCGAGACCCTTGGCAGGGTCGCCGGTGGCCGGCCCGACGTTGATGATGGGAGGTGACTTCGCGGCATAGGGCGGCGGCGAGCCGGTCCAGTTTGATCGCATGCCCGAGACGATTTCCTGGATCTGCTCATCGGTCAGCCGTCCGCCGTTGGAAATCGAATGCGGTGGCATGAGCGTACCGTCGATGCCGTCGGATACGGTCGCCCTCAGCCACTCGTCCGTGACGAGCGATTGGTAGAGCGGATCGTTCAGAGGTCTCGCAGCACCCCATGTGCCTTCGGCCCCGTGGCATCCTTGGCAGTTCGTCCCCCAGAGATTCGCAAACCCGTGGATGGCCTCGGAGTTTCCACGTTTGGTCTGCGGCGTCGTCGGCTTGCCCGGCATCCAATCGCAGCCAGTCGCCAACGCGATCGCAGTGATGAGGAATGTGCGGCGAATCACTCGTGGCCTCCCATCTCGTGAGCACCTGGCGCTTCGATGCCGAGGCGTTCCAGATAGTGCCAGTTCTGCATTGTCTTGATCTTCTCGGTTCGAATGATGTACCAGCCTGCGACCAGCCCGAAGACGCTTTGCGATGCGACGAACCAGATCCATTCGATGTGCTCGCCGAGCGCAGGGTTCACGACGGAGATCGAGGCCCACGTGAGCCCGGACCAGATGAATGGGACCACGATGGCCGAGAACAGGAGTTGGAATCGGGGAATCAGCGGGAGGACCACGCCATACAGGACACCGACTGCAAGCGACATCACGACTTGGATCACGATGCCGACGACCAGCCCCTCCGTGTGGAATGCCGTCAACTGTTCCATGCTCATTTCGCTGTAGCCACTGAGTATCGTGCCAGCGAGCAGGTTGACCGTGTACCACAGGCTTCCGTGCGCGATCAGGCCCCAAAGGGAGGCAACGGCCGCCATGACCACGCCGCCGATCAGTCCCCCCCAGATTCCGGCGGAGTAGGGATGAATCTCCATGGGAATGCGGGCGCGGTGTTCGGTATCCGCGATCAGATGTGCCACCTTGGCCGGTCGGGGCAGGATTGGATCCGGACCTTCGTGTTCCAGTGGCGTCAGTACCTCTTTGGAGTTCGGGTTGCTCTGGCGGAACCACACCACGACGCCCACCATCATGATGAGCAGACCGGCGACAGCCACGACCCAGTTGGTCACGAGCCCGGCTGCCATGAGTGTCATACCGAAGGCCGTCATCATGGGGGATGCGGTCGGCTGGGGCAGTTCGATGCC
>JASMMN010000040.1 GCA_030748155.1 Phycisphaerales bacterium | reverse complement strand
ATGAGGGTGAGACGGTGGTGTCGCGAGCAGGATGTGACAACCGATGGAGTCGGAGATCACCACGCGGCGGCTGGCTTCCCGGTTGCAGGGCGGACAATCCGCAGCAGAGAGTCCGCCGGGATTCGCCGGTGTTCGGACACGACACCGTCGGGCCATGTCACTTCGACATCAGCCTGATCGAAGCCACCAAGGCCGAAGTGAGCATCCAGCATGTCCTGCGAGAGATAGGCGGCCTGCCCGCCCACTTGACGCATCTGGGTTCCGTCCGGGGTGAGCACCCGCACAACTGCACCCAACGCTCGTGTATTAGGCGGGGGCTGGCGAAGCCGCACAACCAGTTGGTGGCCAGCGGACTGTGATGTGTTGCGAAGAAGCCTCGGCACGCCGCCCTGCTCGACCACCAGCAGATCGATGAGTCCGTCGCCGTCATAGTCGGCCGATGCCCCTCCACGCCCTACGAGAGGCATCGCAATCGATTCGCTCGCCGCCGCGCCGAGGTCGTAGAAGCCCTCATCCGGAATTTGTCTGAAAAGTTGCATGTGTTGCGGACGCAGCCTTGTCGCATCCTGCTCATCTTCAAGCGTGTGTCCGTTCACAACCCACAGGTCATCAAGCCCGTCGTTGTCGAAGTCGGCAAAGCCCGTCGACCAGCCGACTGTCTTCAGAGAAACCTGCCCGAGCCCAAGTGTCTCGGCGCTGTCCATGAAGAACATGCGGCGGTTCCCTTGATCGTCTTTCCAATCCGCCGAGTGCATGTTCTCAAAGGCGGCATTCTCCTGAGCGATCCAGTGCGTGACGAACAAGTCGAAATCGTCGTCGCGATCCATGTCCCCCACCGCCATCCCCATCGCGCCACGATAATCCGCCGCGAGCGATGAGGCGCCGATGTCTGCGAATGTCCCGTCCCCACGATTCAGAAAGACGCCGTTTGCGGATACATCATTGGCGACATAGAGGTCGACATCACCATCAAGGTCAAAGTCGAAAGGCGCCGCGCCAAGGCTGCGTCCGGTAGGATCATCCACGCCGGCGGCAACGGCGACATCGGTGAAAGATCCGTCCCCGTTGTTGTGGTACAGGCGGTTCGGCTGGGGCTTGTACGAAGATGGATTCAGCGTAAACGGTACTTCGGCTCCATACTGCTTCTCGCGGCGAGCCAGATCCTCTTCGCGGTACTCGAAGTTGACGTAATTGCACACATAGAGGTCGATCCAGCCGTCGCCATCGGCGTCAAACCAGGCGATACCGGTACCGAAACCCCCGTCGCCCACACCGGCTTCCTCGGTGACATCCGCAAAGACCCCGTCATCATTGCGATACAGCCGATTCTTCCCCCAAACGGTCACATACAGGTCCAGGTCGCCATCGGCGTCGTAGTCGCTCCACGCGGCACCATTACCTCGCACGGGTTGGCCCAAACCGGCCATCTCGGTCACATCTCGAAAATGACCACCACCTTCGTTGCGATACAGACGCGACGATCCGGCACCAGTTTCCTTGAGAAGCGGTTCGAGAATCGATGCCGCAAAATTGACGATGAACAGATCCTGATCACCGTCGTCGTCATAGTCACCCCACGCTACGCCGGATCCCATGTCCTCTGGAAGCACCGAGCGACGTGTATCGGGGAAGTGCTTGAACACGATCCCTGACTCGTCAGTCTGGTCCTGCAGAGAGATTGTGACCATGTCATCGGTCGTCTCCCGCGCCAGCACCGACGTCAAACCGTCAATCGAACCGTCCTCGCCGGGTGCCATCGGATCGCCCCGCTGTGTCAGGAATACCACGGCAATGGCCGCTCCGATCGTGAGCAGCACGGTCGGAACACCCCAGCGAAGCATGAGTAGGTATCGCTTATTGATTCCGCGCTTGGACATCCTGCACCCTGATCACGGCCTCGGCTTCGGAGATCGCGGTCACCGGACTTCTGACATCGTCCTCAATGCCGTATACACGGTCAAGAAACTCGGGGTTGGCCTTGCGGTACCAGAGTACCGCCTTGACCCGCAGCGTTCCAGGCTCGGCAGCGGAAACAACGAATTCATCGACACGAACGCCCGGCGCCTCCCGCGAGTCGATGTCCAGACGACCGCGGGCCATCGACGGACACACCAACCCCGCTTCAAAGGTATCGGTCACCCCTGGATACAGGGAACGTTTGTAGGAAGCACCAACCAGATCCCAGAGATTGTGCCGATCGATCAACTTGCCTTCGCGATCGAATCCGTCGGCCTTGAAGTGCACCTGTGAGTTGATGATCTGATCGGTGCTTTCATCAACTCCGCCCGTGTGATACAGCACCTCGCCCTGTTCATCGACCACGGTGAGTTCGATCCAACTCTCGATCATGTCGAGTGGGCCGGTCGGGAAGTCGTGCCCGGTCTTGTTGTTGGTGAGCAGGACACGGATATCGGTCTGTTCGCCAGGGACCATGGATTCCGGCGCGTCGATGGCAAGGCGGATGACGGGACCTTGTGTCCACTTGTCGGCAATCTCTGGAATCTCGGTCTCCCCGCGAAGCCACTTCTCGACTTCACGCACCTGCTCCTCACCGCCCGAAAGATTCTGTAGCGTCGGGATGTACTGATTGGCACCGCACATGCGATGACCACGATGCATGCCGTCTGCGAGCGATCGGTTGTAATCGGTCGGATCACCCGAGGCGGGATCTTCGCTCGGTTGCAGCGGCATGTGGCACTCACGACAACCGATGGTCGCATCAGCGTTTTCATCGTGATACCAGCGGGAGTTCAGCCAACTGTCATATTGGTTCTGACCCTGCACCTTGCCGATGTCGGTATTGACTTCGACGTCGAGGTACTGCTTGTGGCAGGCTGCGCAGAACTCCGGCGTCTTGTAGAGCGGCCGGGAGTACTCGGTAATGTGGTGGTCGGGGTAGGTTCGAATGAGGAAGTCACTCAGAAACTTCCCGATCGCATCGTCTTCGTGCAGTTCGTACAGATATCGCTCGGGCGGCCTGATCGTGTAATCACCGTTGCCCTGCACATCGGTCTGCACGATGGAGTGACATACGAGACAACTCGTACCCTCGTCGATTCCAATCGGATCGCCCACTACATCGGTATGCGCATTCTTGGCTCCGGCGAACAAGGAAATCGGATCGTGGCATCCCCCGCAGTATCGTGTTGCTTCGGCACTGGTCTCGGCCACCATCAGATCCTGCACGCTCTGGAACATGTGGTCAAGCGACGAATAGCGGTGCGCGCTCGGGAGCCATTCCTTGTAGATCTCTTCATGGCAGCCGCTCGTGCCGCAGCCAGCGGAACCCCCGAGAAGTCGTGGGTCGATGGCGTTCTGTGTGCGAACATACGAGGACTCCTCCGACAGAACAGCCTCGATCGCCTGCTTCTGGACCTCATCGGCCTTGGAATGTGTCGCGCCTTGGCGAAGCCTGGCGAACAGACCCTTTGGATCCCGCTGGGTTTCTACAAGTGAGGCGTGGAAAAGTTGCCGATTCTCTGCAGGCAAGATGGCCTCGACCCGCCCGGTCACACGCTCTTGCCAGTCTGTGTTCTCGATTCTCGCCAGACTCGGCGCAAAGGGACGATCTTCGCCATATCGCCAATTGTAGGTCTCATCGAACGCAGTTCGAAGCACCGGTGACTCGTAACTGGCCTCCCAACCGAGTCCAACCAGAACAAGCAGTGCGCACACCGCTGCGGACCAACCATAGTACGAACGTCTCGCGATCATGAGTGCCCGCTTCGAAGCCTCTTTGTTGACCTTGCGAATCACCACCATTGCCACGTGCACGATGATGAAGATGGCCATGGCCAGACCTGTGATCAGATGCACCAGATCCCAACCGAGGCTCAGGCGAGTGCCAAACACGCCCTGCCATGTGATCACAACGCCGCTGAGGAGACACCCCAGAAGCAGCGCAACCGCGGTGTAGCCCATCAGTTGATAATGGCTGAGTTTGCCCTTGC
>JASMMN010000039.1 GCA_030748155.1 Phycisphaerales bacterium | reverse complement strand
GTGCTGTCCTTGTTGACGATGATTCGCTTGGCGGTACCGAGTTCATCGGTCTTGACATCTTCGAGATTGCGGCCGAGATCCTCCGCGAAGAACGTACCGCCGGTGAGCGCAGCGATATCGCCAAGCATGGCCTTTCGCCGCTCACCAAATCCAGGTGCCTTGACTGCACAAATCTGCAAGACGCCGCGAAGTCTGTTCACGACGAGGGCTGCAAGCGCCTCGTTTTCAACATCCTCGGCGATGATCAACAGAGGCTTGCCACTGCCTGCTGCGGTGTTCAGCAGCGGAAGCAGATCAGGCAGGTTGGAGATCTTCTTCTCGAAGAGCAGGATGTACGCATCTTCAAGTACGCATTCGGCGGACTTGGGATCGGTCATGAAGTATGGACTGAGATACCCCTTGTCGAAGGCCATGCCCTCGACATATTCGAGCGTCGTGTCGGCGGCCTTGCCTTCTTCAACTTCAACCACGCCGTCGTGGCCAACCTTGTTGATGGCCTCGGCAATCAGACCGCCGATTTCAACGTCGTGGTTGGCTGACACTGTGGCGATCTTGCGGAGGTCGTCCTTGCCGCGACATTCCGTCGCTGACGCCTCGACGGCAGTACACGCAACCTTTGCAGCCTTGTTGACGCCACGCTGGATAGCCACAGCGTTGCCGCCTGCAGTGACGTGCCGAATGCCCTCGCGATAGATCGCCTCGGCGAGAATGGTCGCCGTAGTCGTGCCGTCTCCGGCGATATCGGCTGTCTTCTTCGCGACTTGATGCACCATCTGGGCACCCATGTTCTGGAAGGGGCTGGCAAGTTCGATTTCCTTCGAGACCGACACGCCGTCCTTGGTGACGGATGGACCTCCGAAAGACTTCTGAACGACGACATTGCGGCCGCTCGGGCCCATGGTCGATGCGACGGCGCGGGCCAGTTGGCTGACACCGCTGAGGAAATCCTCGCGGGCTTCGATGTCGAATTTCATTTGTTTGGCGGACATTGCTGTATCTCCTGAGAGGGTGCCACGGGAGCAAAGGGCTCACTCGATGATGCCGAGCAGTTCGCTCTCTCGCACGATCAGGTGCTTGATGTTCTTGATTTCGATCTCGGTGCCGGCGTACTTGCCGTACACGACGGTGTCACCCTTGCTGACGCTGGGCTTGATCCGCTCGCCGTTGTCCAAACGCTTGCCAGGGCCGCAGGCAATGACTTTGCCCTGCACGGGTTTTTCCTTGGCCGACTCGGGAAGGTAAATGCCCGACTCGGTTCGGTCCTCGGCTTCAAGGGGAAGAATGATCACGCGATCTTCGAGGGGTTTGACTGCCATTGTGCTGTCCTCCGTCCGGCTCGTCGACCGGAGTCTGTGTTCGTGTTCTCGCCAGTGTGCTGGCGTGTGAAGTCTGTGTGAGAGAGAAAGGTGCTCAGAAGCCCATGCCGCCCATACCCGGCATACCGCCCATGCCGCCCATGCCACCCATGCCGCCCATCGGGTCCATGCCGTCCATGCCCGGGCCAGCAGCGGCGGGTTCCTCATCAACCGGCAGGTCGGTGACGATGCAGTCGCAGGCGAGCAGCAGGCCGGCGACCGACGCCGCATTTTGAAGCGCCGTCCGGTCAACCTTGGCTGGCGTCATGACGCCGTCCTTGAAGAGGCACCCGTATGTCTCCGTCAACGCGTTGTAGCCAAAAGAGCCTTCGCCATCGGAGACGCGAGCAACAACGACCGTGCCCTTCTGGCCGGCGTTGTCGGCGATGGTTCGGAGTGGAACGCTCAACGCCTCCTGAATCGTGTCAACACCGAATATCTCATCACCCTTGAGGCGTTTGCGTGTAGGTGCCAGCGATGATGCCGCGCGGAGGAAACTCACGCCACCGCCTGGCACAACGCCTTCTTCGACTGCAGCGCGGGTGGAGTGCAGGGCGTCTTCGACGCGAGCCTTCCGCTCCTTGAGTTCGGCCTCACTTCCAGCCCCGACGTTGATCTGAGCAACGCCGCCGCTGAGTTTGGCCAACCGCTCTTGAAGTTTCTCTCGGTCATAGTCGCTATCCGATGCGTCGATTTCACGGCGGATCTGATTGACCCGGCCCTGAATATCCGCGGTTGAACCAGCGCCCTCGACGATGGTCGTGTTGCTTCCATCGATGACAACTTTCTTGGCGCGGCCAAGTTGAGAGAGCGTCACCTTCTCAAGATCCACAGCAAGATCCTTCATCACCGCCTCACCGCCTGTGAGCACGGCGAGATCGCCGAGCATGGCTTTGCGGCGGTCGCCATAACCCGGTGCCTTGACCGCGCAGACCTGCGCGACGCCGCGGAGTTTGTTGATGACGAGTGTCGAAAGGGCCTCGCCGGTGATGTCCTCGGCGATGATGAGCAGGGGCTTCTTGGCTTCAACAGCCTTCTCAAGCAGCGGAACGATCTTCTGCACGCTGTCGATCTTGTCCTCGTGAATGAGAATCAGCGGCTTACTCAGTTCGACAACCATCTTCTCCGCGTCGGTCACGAAGTTCGGGCTGAGATAGCCGCGATCGAACTGCATGCCTTCGACCACATCGATCTCGGTTTCGAGCCCCTTGCCCTCTTCGACCGTGATCACGCCGTCTTTGCCCACCTTGGCGAAGGCGTCGGCCATGATGCGACCGATCTCGACATCGTTGTTGGCGGAGATTGTGGCAACAGCGTTGATGTTGTTCTCAACCGGGCGAGCCATGCGGGCGATCTCTTCGACCACGCTGTCGACTGCGGCCTTCATACCGCGGATCAACGCATTGGCATCGACGCCAGCGGCGATGTGTCGCAGGCCGCGGCGGAAAATCGCCTCGCCGAGGACCGTCGCGGTCGTCGTGCCATCTCCAGCCACATCGCTGGTCTTGCTCGCGGCCTCACGCAGGAGGCGGGCCCCAATGTTCTCGACCTTGTCCCGCAGTTCGATTTCCTCGGCAACGGTCACGCCGTCCTTGGTGACGGTTGGACCACCCCAAGACTTGTCGATCACCGCGTTCCGGCCGCGGGGACCGAGTGTCGATTTCACCGCGGCGGTGAGTTTCTCGACCCCGCAGAGCAGGGCTTTGCGAGCGTCCGTGTCAAAGGCCAGTTCCTTGGCGGTCATGGGCTTGTCTCCTGAAGTGGTTGATCCTTCTCTCGCGGTCCGCAGGGCCGATGCCCGGGCAAAGCGCTGGGGACTCCCCGCAACTGGCGCGCCAAAGTGCAGAAGAGCCGCTGCAGGCCAATAAGGGGACATGGCGGCAATCTCGGGGGTGTTCCCATGGCTCCAAAGAGCCGAGCGGGCGTCGGATCCTGCCACCTTGGCAGTGGGTTCCGCTCAGTCGGATGGCAGCGGCTCGGCCTCGGTCAGCAGGTCTCGGAGCCGCTCGGGCGGGGTCTGCAGCGCCGCATAGATCCACCACGCATTCAGAAGCAGATACCAGCAGCCGATTGTGACGAAAATAAGAGCCAGCAGCCCAACCGCCAGCGATATCGCTCGAAGCGATTCGCCCATCTGCAGCGAGAGCAGCAACGATACCCACGCCACCGCAACCAAGCCAATGGCTGCCAGGAGCGGCGGTATCCGCTGCCGCCGCACCTTGGCCCGACGGAAGGTGCTCGACCGCTTGCCAACATCGAGCAGAACGCCGCGGAATCCAACCAACATGATCGCCAGCCCCGGAAGTGGGAAGAGTGGCGAGGCCACCAACAGCCACGGCTTGGAGCCGCTGGATACCACTGGGATCACAGCCACGGCCAGTGCCGAAAGCAGTACGCCGATCGCCAGCAGCAGCACCGATCGAACCGTGCCGACAGGCACACGACCCCTCGCCTGCGGCTTGAAACACCACAGGGCCACGCCACCGAGTGCAAGGATGACCAGAGCGAGATACCACCAGAGCCGATCCGGCAGCCAGACGGGGACCGGAGGAAGCGAGAAGCGGCGGCCTGAGCCTGAGCCCTCCGACAGATACCAGACGAACCAGCAGCCCCACATAAGGATGGCAGTGGGCAGCATCGCCAATACACACGCCGCCGCCAACAGTCCCCTGCCCACCGCTCGCGGATTCGGAATAGGTGAGAGTGAATGGACGAGGGGATCGATGGATCCGGCGAGCGAGAACGGCACGGGCATACCACACTCGGAACAGCGACCCATGGCTTCAGCACCGTTGAGGTCGTAGCCGCACTGGAGGCAGGCGAGCGAGCGAACCACCCGGCGGCCAGGTAGATGCTCGGGTCCATCGGCCCCCATCAGCATGGTGGGAATACGAGTCACGGATGCTCCGGTGGGCAATGGGAGGAAAGCGTGGCAGGGCCTATACTCGTCGCCCTGCCATGCACGCTCAGGTCATACACCAACTCCGTGAGAATATCACCTCCGTCTTCCTCGGTAACGCAGCGGCGGTTGATCGGGTAATTGCCTGCCTGCTGGCGCGTGGGCATCTTCTCATCGAGGATGTGCCGGGCGTGGGCAAGACCGTGCTTGCACGAGCACTGGCTAGGAGCGTGGGCGGCACGATGTCCCGCATCCAGTGCACACCGGACTTGCTTCCGAGCGATGTCACCGGCATCACCATCTACGAGCGAGAGCACAGCACCTTTCGATTCCAGCCAGGGCCGATATTTCACAACATCGTCATCGCCGACGAGATCAACCGCGCGACACCTCGGACACAGTCGGCCCTGCTCGAAGCAATGGCCGAAGACACGGTGACGGTGGACGGCACGACACATGAACTGCCCAGCCCCTTCATGGTGGTCGCCACGCAGAATCCATATGAGTTCGAAGGCACCTATTTCCTTCCCGAGAATCAGCTCGACCGATTTCTGATGCGCATCAACCTCGGCTATCCGGCCCCGCCAGATGAGGCTCGTGTCATCGAGCAACAGCCCGCCCGCCGAGAACTTCGCGTCCTTGAGTCGATCATGTCGCCCGGTGACGTGTCGTTGCTGCAAGATGCGACAGATGCCGTGAAACTCGAACAGTCACTCATCGACTACGTCATTGCGCTGGCAAGTGCGACTCGGACACATGATGACGTGCAGATTGGTGTCAGCCCACGTGGCTCACTGGCACTCGCGCAGGCCGCCAAAGCCACCGCATTGATTGCCGACCGTGACTACTGCATCCCCGAAGACATCGTCTTCAATGCCCTTCCCGTGTGCGCCCACCGCATCATCAGTCGATCGACGATGCATGAAGGCGACACGCTCACCGCACGGCGGCTGATGCAGCAGATTCTGGAAACGGTTCCGAGCCCCACATAGGCGGTTGCCCCGTTTGGTGCGGTAGAACAAAGCCGCGGAAAGCCGGCTCGCCACTGCCATTCTGTGCCTCAAGTTGCGGCGAAGGGATAGTACTGACGCTATTTGTGTTCGTGAAGCACCGCGATGTCCGGTACGTTGCGATAGAGCCCGTCATAATCGAGGCCGTACCCCACCACGAAGGCGTCGGGGATGTCAAAGCCGACATAATGGCACTCTAATTCGACCGCTCTGGGAACGTCCTTGCGAAGCAGTACGCAGAACCGAACGTCTGCAGCGCCCGCCTCCAGCATGGCGAGCCGCAGATACTCAAGCGTTCGGCCGGAGTCGAGAATGTCATCAACCACCAACACCGTCATGCCCTCGATGCCTCCCGGAAGCGGCGACATTACCTTGATTCCCTGACTCGTCGTGCTCGTTCCCGGATAAGAAGACACGGTGACCGGTTGAATGCGAAAGGTCAGTGGAAGGTGCCGCATCAGGTCCGCGGTAAAGAACAAACTGCCTGTCATCACCGGCACCACCATCAGATGGCCTTGATCGGCCGCCAAACCGAGGTCGGCCATCAGATGGGTGCCCAACTGCTCCACTCGATCGGCAATAGAGTCGCGGTCGATCAGAATGCGGTCGATGGCTCGATACATGGTCCGCAGATCCTACAGAGACGGTGAATAATCGGCATGCTGCGACATCTGAACTTCTTGTATCTCTTTGATGGCAAAGCACTTACTGTTGTTCATTTGAATCGCAAAGGCCGTCTTGATATCCTGAGCAGGCTATGGCAACCACACGCAGAAAAACGACCCGAACGGCCTCTCAATCGAAGGCAGCGGCCCAGGAATCCAAGGCGACCGCGACCGCTCCGATGATCAAGACCTTCCCCTCGGCGGTGAAATCACTGCTGGATCGGCCCAATTTCGAGCGGCTTCGACCCGGCCGCATCGACCGAAAGTCGTTCAAACTCGCCCGCATGGAGTCCATCCTGAAGGTCTTGGGCGATCCCCACCGCGACATCAACGCAGTCCATGTCGCCGGCACGATCGGCAAGGGATCGACCGTCTCCATGATGCGGTCGATGCTCGAGGGCTGCGGCTGGACGACCGGCACCTACACGTCGCCACACCTGATGGATATTCGTGAGCGGATTGCAATCAACGGCACCAACATCTCCCAGGCGGCCTTTGCCAAACTCGCCAAGGAGGTCAGCAAGGCGGCCGACGATGTGGCACCAGAGGCCACCTTCTTTGAAGTCATCACCGCGATGTCCTTCCTGCACTTCGCTGAGGCAGCCACTGATGTCGCGATCATCGAAACCGGGCTCGGAGGTCGTCTCGACGCCACGAATGTCCTCACCCCGACTGTGTCGCTCATCACTCGAATCGACTACGACCACCAATACCTGCTCGGCGATTCGCTCGCTGAGATTGCTCGAGAGAAGGCTGGAATCTTCAAGCCTGGCGTCCCCGCCCTGTCGGTCAAACAGGAGCCCGAGACCGAAGCGGTCTTGCGAGAAGTCGCCGAAAAGGTCGGCGCCGAACTTCGCTTCATCGGCAAGGAAATCGAGTTCAGCAGTCGATTCTGCGTCACGGACGAGAGCGGTGCCCACATGCGAGTCTGTCTGCTCGGCGAACGCATGCATTACATGCATCTGCCTGTACCCCTGCCGGGATCGCATCAGGCCGACAATTGCGCACTCGCCTTGGCGGCGCTGGACATGGTCGGCGGCAAGGCTGATGAGTTTGACGAATCCGTCATCTTCCGCGGACTCGCCAAGGCCAAGAACCCCGGCCGCATGGACCTTGTTTGGAACCGCCCCCGCATTCTGGTGGACGGAGCCCACAACCCTGCATCGATGCAGGCACTCATGCGTGGCATCGGGTCGCACCTGTCCTTCGACTCGATGATCTGCATTTTCGGGTGCAACGCAGACAAGGACGTCGATGCGAACCTTGAGAAACTCGCTATCGGCGGTGACAAGATCATCTTCACCAAGGCAGCCGACCAGCCCCGCGCGATGGAGCCCGAGGATCTGGTCAGACGATTCGAGAAGCTTCGTAATCGAACCTGCCAGTCGGCACCAACCGTCGAAAAGGCCATCCAGATCGCCGCACAGGCATCCGGCCGCGAGGACTTGATCTGCGTCACCGGAAGTTTCTATCTCGTGGGTGAAACGATGGTGTATCTCGATAAACTTCGCGCCCGACAGGCGTGAAGATTGGCAGCTTCGCTGCGAGGTGATGGGGTCGGACAGCCACGGTGGGTACCTGACCCCCTTTCTTCCTGCATGCACTACCTTGCTCCGTTATGGCTGACACACACGAAGTGAGCGATCAGGCGGATGTTCGGCGAGATAACTCTGGGCCAGCCCATCGTTATTCGTCTCGTCTTGCTGGTGCCATCGAAGAACGCTGGCAGCAGGCATGGGCCGAGGCCAAGGCGTTTCGGGCGCTCAATCCCGGCGATGAAGGGTTTGATGCTGCTGCCCGCCGGTTCTATTGCCTCGACATGTTTCCATATCCCTCGGGAAAGGGACTGCATGTGGGGCATCCGATCGGGTACATCGGCGCCGACATCATCAGCCGATACCGCCGCATGCGAGGCGACAACGTCCTGCACCCGATGGGATGGGACGCCTTCGGGCTGCCAGCCGAACAGTATGCCATTGATACGGGAGTCCACCCACGAGAGACCACGCTGAAGGCCATCGATACCTTCCGCAGGCAACTGCAACGTTTCGGTTTCTCCTTTGACTGGGACCGGGAATTCGCCACGATCGACGAGGGCTACTACAAATGGACGCAGTGGATCTGGCTGCAGGCATGGTCATCTTGGTACGACCACCGCGTCGAACGCGCACGTCCCATCTCTGAGTTGATCACCGCCATCGAGACGAATGAAGTCTGGTTTGATCGTGAGGGATGCCTGTCTTGGACCAGGCCGCCCGAGGACGGCAAGATGTGGGAAGAATTCACAAAGACAGAGCAGCGGGACATCCTCGACGGGCAGCGTCTGGCCTATCTGGGCGAAGAGACCGTCAACTGGTGTCCAAAGTTGGGCACCGTGCTTGCCAACGAAGAAATCATCGACGGACGATCTGAACGAGGCGGCCATCCAGTTGTGCGTCGCCCGCTGCGGCAATGGATGTTTCGCATCACGGCATTTGCGGAACGGCTGCTGCAGTCACTCGATGATCTGAATTGGCCCGAATCCACACGGACCCAACAGGCCATGTGGATCGGACGCAGCGAAGGTGCCGATCTGCGGTTCCGCCTTGTGGAACTGGAGGGTGAGATCGAGGTCTTCACAAGCAGGCCCGACACGCTGCTCGGTGTCACCTTCATGGTTGTTGCGCCGGAGCATCCGCTTGTTGAGCAGGTACTCGGCGAACCGCCCGACGGTTGCGACAGAGAGAGAATCCGCGACTACGTCAATACGGCGAAGAACCGATCCAACATCGATCGAATGGCGGACGGCAAGAACAAGACCGGTCATCCGCTGGGCATCCACGCGACCCATCCTGCAACGGGCGAGCCGATTCCGGTATGGGTTTCCGACTATGTGCTCGCCGGTTATGGTCACGGTGCCATCATGGCGGTGCCGGGGCACGACGAGCGGGACCATGCTTTCGCCCTGAAGTACGAACTGCCCATCTTCGAAGTTGTCAAGCCGGGTGAGGAAATCGAAGATGAATGCTGGTACGGCGACGGCATCGCGATCAACTCGTGGTGCGAGCAACTTGACATCAATGGCCTGTCGACCGCCGAAGCCAAAGCCGCCGTCATCCACTGGGCCGAACTCGAGGGACATGGAATCGGGCGCACAAGTTGGCGGATCAAAGACTGGCTGTTCTCTCGTCAGCGGTACTGGGGTGAGCCATTTCCGATCGTGCATACCGAGGACGGCACGCACTATCCAATCTCCAAGGAGCACCTTCCTGTCTTGCTCCCAGTCCTTGAAGACTATGAGCCGGCGGTCAGCGAGGATCCACAACCGCTGCTGGGCAAACTCCGGCGGTGGGTTGAGACGACCGCGGGTGAGGCCGGTGTCGATCCGGCATTGCTGCCCCCCGACACGCCGGTTCACCGCGAGACGAACACCATGCCCGGGTGGGCCGGTTCATGCTGGTATTTCATCCGGTATTGCGACCCCGGCAACGACACAGCCTTTGTCGGCGAGACGGCTGAGCGGTACTGGCTCGGTCCCAACGATGCAGCGGCGGGTGGCGTCGATCTCTACATCGGCGGTGCCGAGCACGCCGTCATGCACCTGCTGTACGCCCGGTTCTGGCACAAACTGCTGCATGACCTCGGCCATCTCAGTTCGGATGAACCGTTCCGAACGCTCTTTCACCAGGGACTGCTGACGAGTTTCGCGTACAAACGGGACGATGGATCGCTTGTTCCTGCCGATGAGGTAGATGAAGAGAAGTCGATCGAAGTCGCCACGGGCGAAGTAGTCGAGCGGATCGTCGCCAAGATGAGCAAGTCGCTTCGCAATGTCGTCAACCCGGACGATGTCATCGCGGAGTACGGTGCCGACACGTTCCGGCTCTACGAGATGTACATGGGACCGCTCGACGCCTCGAAGCCCTGGAATACGCGCGACATCGTCGGCGTATTCCGCTTCCTGCAGCGCGCGTGGCGATTGGTCGTGGACGAGGACTCTGGCGATTTGTCGGTACAAGAGACGCTGGATGAAGATGTCGAACGCGCCTTGCATCGAACGATCGCCAAGGTCGGTGAGGACATCGAACGACTCTCCTACAACACGGCCATCGCCTCCATGATCGAATTCGTCAATCTCGCGACTCATCACGGCGGCTTGACCGCCGAGCAGTTGGATCGTTTTGCACGCATCCTGTGCCCCTTCGCGCCGCACATCGCCGAAGAATTCCACGCCAAACTCGGCAACGAAGGCCTGTGCTCAGTCGCTGTGTGGCCGGACTACGACGAATCGATGCTCGTCGATGAGTCAATCGAGTTGCCAGTGCAGGTGAAGGGCAAGGTGCGTGGTCGCATCAGCGTACCAGCCGACTCCACCGAAGAAGAAGTCATCGCTGCCGCACTGGCTCACGAACGTGTGGCTGAGATCCTCGGCGGAGCCGAGCCCCGCAAAGTCATCGTCGTCCCCGGTAAGATCGTCAATGTGATTCCGTAAGCAGAAGGAGTCAGGTACCGGGGACTGGTCCCCTCGGCCTGTCGTACGCATCCTCCATGAGCACACCGTTCAATCAACACGAACTCCCGGAAGGCCCGTGGATTCTCGAGATGCCGGACCCCGTGGTACTGGTACTGGTCGGGGTATCCGAAGCACTTCTTGAGAGTCCACAGGCGCTGGCCACGGCCGCCGCCGATGCGATCGGCGCGGAAATCGAGTTGTCCGTTCCCGATGATGAACCGGATGGCGTCGCGTGGCTCGCTGCCCTGCACGTGGACGGCCTTCCGGTTCCGCTGCTCTGCTGGCCAGAACCAGCGGCCGCTGCTGGCATCGGCCTGCCAGATGACATTGCGGACCGCCCAGGCCTTGTCGTGCAGTCACTCCTACACCCGGGCGATCCGCTGACCTGCCTTTCCAACATGCTCCGCTTGCTGGCCACGCTTGATCCGACCGCCGCCGGCATTCTGGACGCCGACACTGGACGCTGGTTGGAGCAATCCGTGTTGATCGATGACCTGCTCAACAATCCCATCGAGCCACGAGACGATCTCCTGTGGATCGTGGGGGTCACAAGCAACGACGATGAACACTCGCTTCAGACGACCGGGTTGACTCGATGGGGCCATCGTGAGATGAGCATCGATGCTATTGAGTCCTCGCTGGTCGATGCCGCTGCGGACCTGCTCGCATCGGTCGCCTCGCTCGTACTCGAAACACCTCTGCCAGAGTCCGGTGTGCAGATCGAAATCGGCCCGGGGTTGCATCTGCTGGTCGCAGGCGACGTCGATCAGGAAACTACGCCGATCCGACTGGAAGCCCAACATGGGGGCGAACCACCGCACGATGTGCTCCGTCGCCTGAGTGACGGCGTTGCCGCGGTGTATCGATCCGAACGTGCAACAAGCCGCCATCGCGCAGTCGCTGTCCACACGTGGAAGGCCTTCCTTGAAATCCACGAGCGGCTGCTTGAGGCTGGCGCCGAGTGCTTCGTTGAAGTTCCCTGGGAGGATGCCAGCGGCGACGAATCGGTCCGTGAGCATCTCTGGATGGAAATCACATCGTGCGTGGGCGAGTGCGTCATGGCGGCACCGGCACACGACGGTTCGCTGGTACAGGGCGTGCCAAGAGAGTCGATGCAGATCACGCAAGATGAAATCTGCTCGTGGCGGACCTTGTTATCAGGCATCGTGTGGGGACCGGAGCAGATCGATGACCTGATCGCTCATCTTGACGCAGGGTGTCCCTCGTGAATCAGATTGAAGATCCGAACCAATTGGTCACGATCACGACCGCCACGAGTGAGTTCGTAGCGCAAATCCTCGTGGCGATTCTTGATGAGGAGGGCATCGATGCTTTCGCCTTTGGAAGTACCGGCACGACACTCGGTGTGACCGGCCAATCCACCAACCCGCGATGGGGCGTCCCCCTTCAAGTACGTCGCCGCGATGTTGATGCCGCCAAGGCGGCCCTGCAGGCCAATCGACGAGATTCTGTCGATATCGACTGGGACATGGTTGATGTCGGCACGCCCGCCGAAGAGGGCACGCCGCACAACACACCGCCCATGGCTGCGAGGGTCGCTTGGCTCATCGCCGCTACGGTCATGGTACTTGGGCTCATCCTCGCAATTGTCGTGTTGGCCGGCGGCTGATCGGGGGCCGGAACACCTCACCCCCTCATGTTCCAGCGACAACGTCGATCACGGCTTGACGGTGATCGTCGATCCAGTCGAGTCTCGCGATGACCCATGGAAGCACAACCTCGGGGCCCAGGTTTCGAATCTGCCCCCTGCGACGCAAGGTGATGATGATCTCGGTAGCGAGCGCCTCGATCATCAGCGAAGGAATGCAGTGGAGTTCCGTATCATCGAGTCGTTGCCTTGCGACCAACTGGAATCCGGCCCCCATTGCTCCAAGCAGTTCCATGTCACACGCAACGGGCCATTCCGAAACAGGTGTGCCAGCCTGACGATTGAGCGAGAACTGCAGCAGCCCGTTGGAGAAATCGGCCACCCGTGGTTCTGCGCGCGCCGATTCGAAATCAATCACCGCCACGACACGATCATCGCCAAGCAGGACATTTCCGGGATGCCAGTCCCCATGCGTGACGGTCAGCGGCAGCCCCGACCAGTGCTCACGAACATCCCGGCGAGCAGCGCGAAGGTGATCCGCCAACCGCTCAAAGCCACACCGAACATCCGAATCCGACTCTTGGGCAAGTTTGGCCACGGCTCTGGCTACATCTGGACGATCGTGATACCCCCGCCGCAGTGGTGCCTGTTCCGTCATGGATACGAGTAGATCATGCATCGCCGCCATCGCGGCTCCGGATGCCTTTGCCGCGGCAGGCGTAAACCGGTAACGGTGACCGTTGACCCACCGTGAGATCTCATAGTGGTACTCGCCATGGCTCACCATCGTCCGGTTATCGCTTGAGAGTTGCAGTTCCGCCACCGGGAAGCCGGCACTTGTGAGATGATGCAGCAAACGATGTTGAAACTTCATGCCGTCCAAATCAGACCGTGAGGGTGCCAGCCGCTTCAACAGAAACACGCCCGAGTCCGTCGTAATCTTTGCTTTGGGGGCACGCGATGACCCCGCGGAAAACGGCCTGATCGACTCCAACGCTCCAAGTTGGTAGTGGGCCAGCACCTCAGCAATCTCTCTTGGCGAAAGCGGCTCTCCGCTTACCACCGGATCAGATGTGGATGTGCCCTCTTCGCTACTCAAGATTCTGGACCTGTTCCTTTACACGATCAACCGCCCCCTTCACCTCGACCACGCAGCGAGCCACCTCGGTGTCGAGGCATTTGCTGCCGATGGTATTTGCCTCGCGGAGCATTTCCTGACAGAGGAAGTCCAGCGTCCGACCGACCAGATCGGTTTCATTTCCAAGCAACTCGCGAAATTGATCCAGATGGGCGCTCAAGCGGGCCAGTTCCTCGGCGATATCTGTTCGTTCGGCAAACAGGGCCACTTCTCGAAGCAGGTCTTCCTGCCGAACATCGGCATCAACCTCCGCGAGCAGTGATTCCATTCTTTGTCGGAGACGCTGCTGATATGCCTCGACGACCTGCGGTGCGCGAGCGTGAATGCGATCCAACTGAGACTTGATCTTCTCGAGGTGGGACGCAATGTCGGTCGCAAGCGAGGTACCTTCATGCAGTCGCATGGAGTCAACCTGCCTGACGGCCTCGGCGACGAGATCAAGTACGACTGGCTTGGCCACCTCCAGATGTGAATCACCGGCTTCGGCGGAAATCACTCCGGGCAGGTGGATGAGCGAGGCGATGTCGAGGCGATGGCTGAACTTGGTCGCAAGCGGCTGAAGTTGCGTGACATACTGCTCGAGAGCCGCGACGTTGATCGGAACGGCGGCTTTGGCCGATTCATCCGTTAAACGAACGGTGACGGTAACCGATCCTCGTCTCAGGACCTCTCCGACAGCCCGCTCGATCTCTGGTTCCAGACCATGCAGATCGTCTGGCACACGGGGGACACACTTGAGGAAGCGGCCGTTAACCGAGCGGATCTCGACGCCGTAGCGACACCCACCCTCAACCGACTGCGCAGCTCCAAAGCCGGTCATTGATCGGGGCATGTCAGGATCCGGCACCGGGTTCGGGAGTGGCTGGTGTGGGCTGCGGTGGTGTCGGTTCCGGGGGTGCCGGGAGTTCCGGGGGTTCCTGGGGTTCCGGGGGTTCCGGGGGTTCCGGGAGTTCCGGGGGTTCCGGGGGTGGAGCCGTGATGCCGGCGTCGGTGGGGTTGGCCTCTTCGGTGGTGGAGGGTTCATTACCGAAGCCCGGTTCACCAGCGGACATCGGAAGCAGGGTTTCGGTTGCTGTTGGAGTTGTTGCGGGTGTGCGGTCGGGCGTCCAGATATTCGCGTTGAGGACGAGAGCCAGCATCAGGTATACAACGAAGGCGACAACGGTCATCACGGTCAGCGCGTCGCCGACGCGACCCCCGAAGACACCCTCGGTGCCACCACCGCCCGCGCCGCCGAAAGCACCGGCGAGGCCACCACCAGCGGGTCGTTGCACGAGGATGATGAGGATCATCGCCACAGCAACGACGATAAAGATGATGGTGAGTGTGAGGTAGAGGGTACTCATAACTACTCCCGCCGGGCCGCCGCCCGGGCGATGTCAAGAAAGGACTCGGCTTGCAGCGATGCACCTCCGACCAGTGCGCCGTCCACATCTTCACAAGCCATCAGTTCGGCCGCATTGGCCGGTTTGACCGAGCCGCCGTACAGGATCCGAATCCTCGCGGCGGACCGGGCATCATAGCGGGAGCCGAGTTCGGACCGAAGGGCGGCGTGTACTTCCTGTGCCTCGGCTGGCCCTGCGGTCCGCCCGGTGCCGATCGCCCAGACGGGCTCGTAGGCAAGATCCACGCAGGCCAAATCGTCCGTATTCACCAATGCGAGGGATCCTCGAACCTGCCCGAGGACCGTATCGAAAGTCTTGCCTTGATCCCGCTGCTCCAGCGTTTCGCCTACGCAGAGCAACACCCGCAAGCCCTCATCGAGAGCCGTCCGGACCTTCCGAGAGAGCAGGACATCGTCTTCGCCAAGTCCGTGGCGTCGCTCGGAGTGCCCGACCAGCGTCATGGTGCAGCCGGAATCGACCAGCATTGATGCAGCCACCTGTCCGGTGAAGGCTCCGGAGGGCTCGTCGGACACATCTTGCCCACCGGTTACAACGCCGGAATCCCCGGCGGCAGCCGAAACAACGCCCAAATAAGGATGTGGCGGGAAGACAGCAAGATCGACCGAACCTTCGACGCCCCCAGCGCCAGCGGCAATCTCCCCAGCCAAGGTCGCCGCGGCACGCCCATCCAAGTGCATTTTCCAGTTTCCCCCCACCATTGGAATCCGAGTCATGTGATGCCTCTCTGTTGGATCGGTCCGCAGGATAACGGGGCGGGCATCTACACTACGAGGCTGGACCCGGTCACGGGCCCCACCAATCCCCATGAAGCCGAACACCACCAATTGCATGACCGCAGCAGCCATCCGCCAGTCCTATCTGGACTTCTTTCAGGACAAGGCCGGTCACACGATCGTCCCGAGTGCTCCTGTCGTCCCCCACGACGACCCGACACTGCTCTTTGCCAACGCGGGGATGAACCAGTTCAAGGACGTCTTCCTCGGCACCGGTACCCGACCCTGGACTCGCGCAGTGGATACGCAGAAGTGCATCCGCGCAGGCGGTAAGCACAACGATCTCGAGGACGTCGGCCGCGACACGTGGCATCACACCTTCTTCGAGATGCTCTGCAACTGGTCATTCGGCGACTATTTCAAAGCCGAGGCCATCGAGTGGGCGTGGGAGTTGCTGACCGAGGTTTGGGGGCTGCCCAAGGATCGCCTGTACGTGACGGTGTTCGCCGGGGACGAAGCCGAGGGGCTTGAGCCGGATACCGAGTCAGAGCGGCTGTGGATCGAGAGGACGGACATCGACCCGACGCACATCACCCGCTGGGACAAGAAGGACAACTTCTGGGAGATGGGCGCGTCGGGACCATGCGGCCCGTGCAGCGAGATCCACTTCGACTCCACACCCAACAAATCGGGCGGCCCGCTGGTCAACCTGGATCATCCCGATGTCATCGAATTCTGGAACCTCGTATTCATCCAGTACAACCGCCGCGAAGATGGAACACTCGTTCCGCTTCCGGCCAAACATGTCGATACCGGCATGGGTTTTGAGCGGATCGTACGAATACTGCAAGGGGTTCAAAGCAATTACGATACCGACTTGTGGACGCCCATTTTCGATGCGATCCAACAGGAAACCGGAGCCGACGCGTACACGGGCAGCATGGAGTGCCAGGTCGATACGGCCTACCGTGTCGTTGCCGATCACATCCGCTGTCTCGTCGTGGCGATGACCGACGGTGTCATGCCTGGACCGGACGGACGGGGCTTCGTGGTGCGTCGCATCCTGCGAAGAGGTGTTCGGATGGCGCGTCAGGCACTCGGTGCCGAGGAGCCACTGCTCTGCCGTCTGGTGCCTGCGGTCGTAGAGGCCCTCGGCGGTGCCTTCCCGGAACTCACCGACGCTCCGGAGGAGACCGCGGCAGTCATCAAGCAGGAAGAAGAGGCCTTCCTCAAGACGCTTGATCGGGGGCTCGCCCTCTTCGCTCAAGCAGCGGACGAAGCCAAGGCCGGGGAGGGGCGAATCTCCGGCGAGCAGGCTTTCCTCCTGCACGACACGTTCGGCTTCCCAATTGATCTCACGGCGCAGATGGCCGAGGAGCAATCCCTCACACTCGACCGAGAAGGCTACGAGGCTGCGATGCAACAGGCGCGTGTTCAATCACGCGGCGAAGATGCAGTCGCCGACCTTGTTGCGGCGCTCCCCCCCGAGGCGATCGCCGCGCTCTCCCAACTCGGTGGCCAGGGCACAGATGATTCGCCAAAATACGAACGGTCGCTATGCATCGGTCATGTGCGCGGCATCTGGAACGGCAAGAACCTCGTGGAGCATGTTGCGGCGGGCGAGCGGGTCGCCGTCATACTTGACAGGACCACCTTCTACGCCGAGCAGGGCGGGCAGGTCGGCGACACGGGAAAACTCATGAGCGAGGCCGAGAGTGATGCGACGGGCGATCTGGTCTTCCACGTCGAGCAGACCACGCGGTCCGGGTCCTGGGTGCTGCACATCGGACATCTTGTGGAGGGAACCCTTCACCTCGACGCCGCCGTCGATGCGAAGGTCGATGCACCGCGGCACGCCGCCATTGAGTCGAACCATACCGCCACCCACCTTCTGAACCGGGTGCTACGATCGTCTTTGGGTGAGCACTGTGATCAGCGTGGCTCGCTCGTAGCGCCAGATCGACTTCGGTTCGACTATGCCGCCCGGGAAGCGCCAAGCATCGAGCAACTCACGGAGATCGAGCGGGCCGTCCGATCGGACATCGCCACAGGGTTGGTTGTGGACGCCGCCGATGTGCCACTCGATGTGGCGCAGGATATTTCGGGTGTTCGCGCCGTCTTCGGCGAGCAGTACCCCGACCCTGTTCGGGTCGTCTGTATCGGCGCTCCTGTCGCCCAGCTCGCCTCCTCGCCCGGCAGCGAAGCATGGCAGCATCTCTCCATCGAATTCTGCGGTGGCACACACCTCGCCGATACGATCGACATCGGTGACTTCATCATCATGCAGGAACAAAGTCTTGCTTCCGGGGTTCGGCGAATCATGGCGGCCACCGGAGATGAAGCCGCCCGGACGCGGCGAGTTGGCGATGTGCTGCTCGATCGCCTGAATGCCATCGCCTCACTTGATGAGAATGAACTTCCGGAAGCCGTTGATGTCATCTCGCGTGAACTCAATGATGCGGACCTCGGGCTACTCCATCGCCGCGCGGCGGATCAGTCGCTGACGGATCTGCGAGAAACCACCAGAAAACTCCGCAAGGCAGCCGCCGGTGAATCCAGAGGTGCCGCCGTCGCGGAAGCACAAGCACTCGCCCGTGGGAATGAAGGTGACTTCATCGTCGGTGAATTGAGCGTCGATGATCGCGAGACGTTGCTTGCCGGCATGGACGCCGTTCGCGGCATCACACCGGATGCGGCCTGCTTGCTCGCGTGCAGGGTCGAAGACACCGGCAAGGTCATCATCGTCGCGAAGGTCCCGCAACCATGTATCGACCGTGGGCTCAAAGCCGGCGACTGGGTTCGAATCGCGGCGCAGGCCTGCGGGGGTGGAGGCGGCGGTCGATCTGATGCAGCGCAGGCCGGTGGCAAGAATCCTGACAAGTTGCCTGACGCGCTCGCTGCGGCGACCGCACATGCCCAGGAGGTGCTGACATGAGCGAAGTCGAAGAGACCAACACCCCCGAAGAAGAGCCGAGGCCTCATCACGTCACCATGATCCGCAGCATCGAGCGGCAGGTCGGCGAGCACGTGCTTGCGGCGCTCAACGAAAATGAAGCCATTGCCGCCATTACCACGCTGGTGCCGGGCGTCCGCAACGACCGCATTGTGTCCATGCCGCTCGATCGAGAACAGATCGAGGCCATTCAAGGCATCTTGGAGCAGGCCCATGCCGAAGCGGAAGGTGCGGAAGATGATGAGCCGGGGCGTCGTGAGGGCTTCCTTGGATTTCATACCGTCTTGAAGTTGGAGGGTGAGGAGGATGCCGCCCCCGATCCGCCAGAGGCATGATCGATCGACGGACCATCCTCGGTGGTATGGCCACGATATGTGTGGCTCCATGGCTTCGACTCGCTACCGCGGACGAAGTTGCAAAGAAGGAGAAGCCCGACATGAAAACCGTTGCCTGGCCCGTTTCACTGGCCCAGTGGTCGTTGCACCGCATGTTGCGGGCAGGCGAATTGTCGGCGGAAGATTTTCCCGCATTTACTCGCGAACGATTTGGCATCACCGGTGTCGAGTACGTCAACTCCTTCTTCAAAGATCGATCAACGGATGACGTATGGCTCTCTGCGCTTGATACTCGGTGCAAGGAGGCTGGTGTCAAGAGCATCCTCATCATGATCGACGGCGAAGGAGCGCTCGGCGATCCAGATCGATCTGCAAGATCAAAGACCGTCGAGAACCACTACCGCTGGCTGCATGCGGCCGCTGCCCTCGGCTGCCACGGCATCCGCGTCAATGTCCCGAGCAAGGGCACGCCCGAGCAACAGCGTGATCTGTGCGCCGCTGGTCTGGGCGATCTGCTGGAACGTGCCGACGCGATGAACCTCAACGTGATGATCGAGAATCATGGGGGGCTCTCTTCCAACGGCGGTTGGCTCTCCTCGCTCATTGCGCTCGTCGATCACCCACGGCTTGGATCGCTGCCCGACTTCGGAAACTTCATTCTCGACTGGGACACGCATGAGATGTATGACCGTTATCAGGGCGTCGATGAGTTGCTCCCATACGCCAAAGCCCTCAGTGCCAAGAGCCACGACTTCGATGAGTCCGGCAACGAAACACATACCGACTATGGGCGGATGTTTGAACTGGTCCGCAAGCACGGCTACACCGGCTGGATCGGCGTGGAATACGAGGGTGATGCGCTGCCGGAGGTGGAGGGCATCGAGCGAACTCGCGACCTGTTGATCACCAACGGCTGCGTCGCCGGCTGAGAAGGAAGACCTTATGCGAGCACTCTGCGTCACACGACAAGGCGACCCCGTCACGCCAAACATCGAATTGCTGGATCTCCCAGAGCCAAAGCCGACTCGGGGCGAACTGCTGGTCGCCACCGAGGCGAGCGCGCTGAACCACCTGGATCTTTGGGTTGGTCGCGGACTACCGGGCATCGACACGCAGTACCCGCACATCGGCGGTTCAGATGGATGCGGGCGGGTCGTAGGCGTCGGTGCGGGCGTCGATGAAGCGTGGATGGACCAGCGGGTGATGTTCAACTTCGCCGTGGAGATCCCCCATGAGTCTCGCCCGAACACGTCTCCAGCGGGGCGTGAAATCTACATGATCGGCGAACATACGCCGGGCACACACGCGGAGCGATTCACGGCCCCGGCGAGCAATGCCGTTGCAGTTGGCGAAGCGGTGGACTCTGTTCAAGCCGCAGCCTACGGACTGACACACCTGACGGCCTGGGGCATGCTTCGGACCAAGGCCAGACTCCACGCGGGCGACACCGTACTCATCACCGGAATCGGCGGCGGGGTGGCGCTTGCTGCCCTGAATATCGCCAACCACTTCGGTTGCCGCACCATCGTCACCAGCCGCCACCAATGGAAACTCGACAAAGCACTGGAACTCGGCGCCACAGACGCCGTGCTCGACGAGGGAGAGGATTGGAGCCGTGCAGTGCGGAGTCTCACTGGCCTGCGAGGAGTTGACATCTGCGCCGACTCCATCGGCGCAGCCGTACATACGTCATGCCTGAAGTCGCTGGCGCGAGGTGGACGCTTCGTTGCCTGCGGCTGCACGAGTGGTGCCCATCCCAAAACCGATCTCTCCCGCCTATTTTGGAACCAACTGCAGGTGCTCGGCTCTACCATGGGCGATATGAATGAGTTCCGTCAGGCCGTAGCCCTGTTCACAGGTGGACATCTGCAGCCCGTCATCGACAGCGTGGTTCCAGCCGAAGACGGACGAACAGCCTTCGGTCGCATCGAGTCCGGGGCGCAGTTCGGCAAAGTAGCAGTGGTTTGGAGTTGAGAGATATCAAGACCATGAGCGGCGATACAAACAACATGATCTGGCACCGCAGTGATACTTGGCTGAACGAGTCTCTGCCAGCCATGATCGCCATGCGTCGAGACCTGCACAGCCACCCGGAACCAGCAGGTGAGGAAACCCGCACCAGTTCGCTGGTCATGAAACAGATGGATGAGGCCGGACTTGACACGAGAACGGAGCAGGGTGCCACCGGGCTGATCGTTGATATCGATCTGGCCGAGTCCGATGCCCCCCGTCTTGCCATTCGCGCCGACATGGACTGCGTGCAGGTGCCCGACGAAAAAGACGTCCCGTGGGCATCGATCAACGATGGATACTGTCATGCCTGTGGCCACGATGCCCACACGACAATGGCCTGTTTCGCCGCAAGCGCCTTGTCACGCGAAATCGAAACACTCAGATCGGAAGGTGCAAACAGCAATCTCCGGTTCATCTTTCAGCCCGCCGAAGAGTCGGCCACCGGCGCAATCGACATGATCGACCGCGGCGCGCTCGACGGCGTCGATCGTATCATCGCTCTGCACGTCGATCCGTTCTTGGACACTGGCCGCATTGGCATGCGAAGCGGTCCGATCACGGCCAACCTGATGTCCTTCAAGGTCAGATTGTGCGGTCGCGGTGGACACAGTGCCCGCCCGCACGAGGCGGTCGATCCGATTCCGGCTGCTGTCAACCTCGTATCCCTGCTGTACCAACTCGGACCGCGAATCGTCGACAGTAGACGCGCGCACTGCGTCACGGTGACCTCGGTCCGCAGCGGGAAGACCATCAACGCCATCCCCAGTTCGGCCGAAGTCTGCGGCACGATTAGAGCCGCCCGCCTGGAGGAAGCCGCAGGGTTGAAGCGGATGGTGGCCCAGTGCGCTGAAGCGGTCTGCCACGCGACTGGATGCGAGTCGGAAGTGTCCTTCCCGCATCACGCTCCCGCCACCAACAACGATCCACACGTCGTGGCACTCATGGCCGAAGCGGCCTGCGACATTGTCGGACCGGACTGTGTGGTCCGTCTGGACATGCCGAGCCTCGGCAGCGAGGACTTCGCCATCTACCAGCAGCAGGTCCCCGGAGCGATCGCCAGATTGGGAACGGGGCACGGACCGACTGCAGAGCGGCATGCTCTGCACTCGAGCCTGTTCGATATCGAAGAATCCGCCCTGCTGATCGGCAGCCGGCTGCTCACACGAACTGCGTTGCGTTTCGTACTCTAAGGCGAACCTTCGACAGGGACCAT
Organism: Phycisphaerales bacterium; assembly: GCA_030748155.1. GTDB lineage: Bacteria > Planctomycetota > Phycisphaerae > Phycisphaerales > SM1A02 > UBA12567. Next base: position 2,444 of record JASMMN010000039.1, on the reverse strand, counting down.
CCATGCCAATCCAATTCAACGCGAGTCCCAAACACACGCTCGGTGTGGAAATCGAACTCGGCGTGATCGACCGCGACACGCTTGAGTTGGTCCCTCGCGCCGCTGGAATACTCGAGAGTGTGCCGGAACACTGGAGCGACTGTGTCAAGCCCGAGTTCATGCAGGGCTATCTTGAATTCAACACCGGCGTCTGCAATACCGTGGAGGATGTCCGTCGCGACCTCTCTGAGAAACTGGAGTGGGGATATGAAGAGGCTGCCAAGAGCAACTCGACCTTTCTGTGGTCGGGGACACATCCGTTCTCGCGGTGGGACCAGCAACAACTGACGCCGGATGATCGCTATCAGTGGCTGATGGAAACCATGCAGTTCGTCGCCCGTCGCATCGTGTGCTTCGGTCTGCACGTGCATGTGGGAATCGACAGCGGCGACAAGGCCATTCAGATGTGCGACCGCATGATGCGGCACCTGCCCGTCATGCTCGCCCTCTCGGCCAATTCTCCCATGTGGAATGGGCACGACACCGGACTCGCTTCCTACCGATCAAAGATCATGGAATCACTTCCAACCGCCGGCCTTCCAGAAACCATGCGCAACTGGTCCGAGTACAACTGGCTGGTGGATCACCTGCAATCGACCGACTTCATTCACTCGTCGCGTGAAATCTGGTGGGATGTCCGCCCTGTCGCCCGCTTCGGCACGGTAGAAATTCGCATCATGGACACGCCCATGACCATGCGGCAGTTGCTCGGGCTCGTCGCCATGGTGCAGTGCATCACAGCAGGAATCTCAGGAGAAATTGACCGTGGCGCCTACCTCACCGACTGCCATCCGATGATCGCCCGTCAGAACAAGTGGCATGCGGTGCGATATGGACTCGACGCCACACTGGTCGACCCCGACACCATGCTGGCCGCATCGGCGAGGCAGATGGCCCGACGGACACTCGAACTCTGCCGCCCACTGGCCGACCACCTCGGCTGCGCCACCGAACTGGGCTACTGCGAGGAGATCCTACAAAGCGGCACAGGTGCCCAGATGCAGCGGCAGATTCTGGAGAGAACGAATGTGCCGACCGAGGTCGTTCGCTCGCTGCTCTCCGCCACAGGTGAGCCGTGGCAGTCAGATATTGCCTGCGAGTGATCCGGACAGTTTCTTCTCGATCGCATCCATCGCCGTCCGATGCACCGAATCCTCGTCCCCGGTCGCATCGATGAGCAGAACATGGTCTGGATCACGCTTGGCAAGTTGGTGGTAGCCGCTGCGGACGCGGCGATGGAACTCGGCGCCTTTCTGCTCCATGCGGTCGAGCAGGGGATTCAGTCGTTTCGCAGCAGTGGCCTCATCGACGTCGAAGATGACATTGAGATCGGGCAAACGGTGCCCGGTGGCCACGGCAGCGACCTCCATGATCTCCTGCAGGGGAAGTCCGCCCGCCGTGCCTTGATAAGCGCAGGTGGAGGCGACAAAGCGATCCGCGAGCACCAAATCACCGCGGGCAAGTGCTGGTGCCACAAATTGTTCAACCAGTTGCGAGCGACTCGCCATATACAGCATCATCTCGCACCGCACGGTCATGTCGGTATTGGTTGGGTCGAGCAGCACCTGCCGAATCTGCTCGCCGACCGATGTGCCGCCGGGTTCGCGAACCTCGACCACACCAAGACCTCCAGCCCTGGCGAAGGCTGCAAACCGGGCCATCTGAGTAGACTTGCCGGACCCGTCGGGGCCCTCGAACGCGATAAATTTCCCTCGCAGCAGTTGGTGCATGATTGGAAGTGTCGGCTCTGGAGCCGCCCCGGTCAATCGGCTGGTGGAGATACCATCGCTCCTATGCGGGTCATTCTACGCAACCTCGACCGCGAGCAACTCGGCACCATCGAACTGGTTCCCGCTGAAACGCCGTCCAAGGTGGAAACCGATCTCGGCCGCGTGGTTTTCCTCGACTGGGAGCGATCCCAGGATGATGAAGGACACCTGCGGCGATGCCTCTCCTGCGGAGGCGACACGCTCTACCGACACCGTCGTTTCCCTCAAATCACCGGATTCATCGCGGTGCTCGCGTTGGCGCTTGGCCTCGGCGGCATACTCGGTCTTGCGACTGGCTGGCCTGTGTTCATCGCCATGCTCATCGTCCTGACGCTGGACATCGCCATTCTCTTCCTCTCGCCGGAGACACTGGAGTGTTACCGGTGCCGCTCGTCCTTCCGCAATCTGGACATCGCCCGCTACCACGAACGGTGGGATCGCGGCGTTGCCGCCAGATTCAGCGATTCTTCTTCCGCCTGAGCTTCGTCCAGAGGTTCTCAAGCAGGATCAGGAATGCGAAGACGAAGGATACGAGGAACCCGACGAAGCCAAGAATGCCCAGCGTTGAGACCGTTTCGCCATCGGATGCGAGTACCAGAATCGAAGAGGCCATGATCATCGCCGCAACAAGAATCG
>JASMMN010000038.1 GCA_030748155.1 Phycisphaerales bacterium | reverse complement strand
TGAGGATTGTGAGGATTGACTAGCCCGTCCACGCCCCAAGCAGCACCAACACATCGTTGACATCCACGATGCCGTCGCCGTTGGTGTCGGCGGGGCATCCCTCACAGGAACCCCACAGCCCGAGCATGGCGAGCATGTCGTTCACGTCGACACTTCCGTTGCCATCGACATCCCCCGGAAGCGATGGCTGCAACCAGACTGGATTCGTGAGGGCCAGGCGAGACAGATCATCCCGCTGCGCCCAAGCCGTCAGATAGGTGCCGTCTGCGAACATCGTCGGTGAGTCAATCACGTACTCGACCGCGTAGCCGCTGGCTTCGCCGGTGGGCAGCGTCAGCATCGCCTCTCCGTCCTTCTCAAGCACAAACGTGTACTGATCGACCGCTCCGAACTCGCTGGTCGTTTCCAAACGCACGATCGTCCGGCCGCGACCGTTGGGCAGAATGGCGACATCGCCGATGCCGGAGGTGTTGCACTCAAGCGTCACGAGCGGGCCATCCGAGGCCACGCAGCGACCCGACAGGAAAGCCTCCCGCAGCGTAGAGGGAACGACCGTCTCAAGCGGCGAGTAGGTGAAGACCGCGCCGATGTGTCCGACTTGGTGGGCATCACTGTTGCCGATGCCCACCGGGAAGCGAGTCGGGAAGCCGGGCCGCTCCGCCAGTTCGCCCCCGGACGGTGCCGTGATGCCTTGGAGCAGTTCATGCCACTTGTTGACCGCGGACAGATCGGTTTCCTGAAAGATCCCCTCGGCATTGGACCAGATTTCCAGACCGGCCCACCCGACCGCGCCGTTTCCCCAGTCCCACTGCGCGAAACTCAAGGTGCCCTCTTCATAGGCGTGGGCGATGAACCCGTAGCAGCCATTGGTGTTGATGCGATCGATGATGACCTGCTCCCCCTCGCACTCGGCATGACCGAACACGAGACCCGAGGACGGGTTCTCCAGATATGGCGCATCGAAGGTGTCGAGCGGATAGACGAGCATATGCGAGGGCAGATCCCAGAACCCCATCTGCCCCAGGCCCATCTCCTGGCTGTACAGCACCGGCCAGAGTTCCGAGGCGCGGTAGTCGGCGGCCTCCTGCCGGGCGATCTCGTGCTGCTCGGGCGTGAAGAACCATTCGCCGAACCACCACGCGTGAATGTTGGAATGGTCGGTAATCATGATCCAGTCAAGGCCAACCGCGCGGGCTGCGTCGGCGTACCCGGCAGGGCCTTCTTCGGTGCCGTCAAGCGCATGCGCATCAAGCGACCACGTGGTATGCAGATGCTGATCGCCCGCGAGCCAGCCACCACCTCGGAGAGGAGCCTCTCCGGCTGGCTGCCACGCCCCA
>JASMMN010000037.1 GCA_030748155.1 Phycisphaerales bacterium | reverse complement strand
CCTGATTCCGCTTGGTCAGATCCCGTATGGAGGCGGTGAAGTACCCGTCTTCCTGATGCTTGAACGGGACGATCGCCATTTCAATCGGAAATCTTGTCCCGTCTGCGCGAATTGCCGGCAACTCAATTCGCTGCCCAAGTGATTTACCCTTGCCAGTCCGACGGTAATGAAGAAGGCCTTGCTCATGTGCCTCACGCATTTCCGGAGGCACGATCAGCTCAGATATGGGTTTGCCGACAGCATCGACTCTGGCGAAGCCGAACATGCTGACGGCAGCATTGTTGAACTCGACGACCAGTCCTGCCATGTCAATCGTGATCATGGCATCCATCGCACTGTCAAGGATTGACTGCCGAAGCAGTCCGCCAGCTTCCAGATCCGCGGCAGCTTCCACCGCCTGCAGGATGCTGACATCTCGTGCTTGCAGCGCCAACAGCAAGTCCGGCGTAGCATCATGCCGAGAGAAGTCCGACAGCGTAATGCCAAACGATCCAAAATCGTCCGTCTTGCGAAGGATCGGGCTGCCGATGAGCAGAAGTGCGTTACCACAAGCCTGCGCATGGATCGCCCCCCGCAGGTCAAACTCCATGCCGCTGCACCGCCAGATAATCAGTTTGCCAACAAGCGATACCAAGTCATCCCATTGAAGGGTCGGCATAGCTGGCCGCTGTAACTCGAGATATTGGCCCGCATGATCCCCAACCGCAAGGGCCAATCCATGCTTCTGCAAACTCGGCCCGACCCATTGGATGCGAAGACTTGAATCGATCTGGAGCGTCCATGGCATGAACGAACCAAGTTCATCAATTTCAATCTGCCCTGTTTGGTCAGGACCAAGTGACATAAAACACCGAGTGGGGCGCCCCATCGCCCTTACACGCATGTTGCTCGACCGTCACATCAACCTGAAATCGCTTCCCAAGCCCCTTGAGCAGCCCAATGACCAGATCATCCAAGCCATCCCGCTCGGAGATGTAGTGCAGATCCATGCTTCCATCAGTCACATTCTCGCACTTGAACGAAGGAGGGCGGAACCCCTCATACACCAGGCCGACTCGGGTATGGAGTTCATCAAGGTTCTGCAGCAGGGCCGGAAACGTCGAACCGAAGCCGTCGAGCAGATGGCCGTACCCTTCTTCAACAGTGAACTCTGTCCAATACTGCCCAAAGGCTTGAAGAACGTCGCTGGCCGGCAGATCCAGGATCTCTGAAGCAGCCCCCACAAGCGCGTACGTCACAGCATCGTCATTCTGCCCCATCCGGACAAACGCACTCTCATCCACCTCGGACTTGGCCAATATGGCAGTCCACGCGGTTTGGCCGAATTGAGAAACCACAAGATCGCGAACAGCCACGTTGATAAGTCCATACATGCCGACAGGGTAGCCACAGAGAGCCGATGTTGGCGAACAAGGGCGTTCCGGTGCATGCTCAGGCGGGGCAATGCCATCTTGCAGCGTGTGCCATCCGAAGTTTCAAGTCGAAGCCCGCGTGGATCCCTACAGCAATGGCGGCAACAGGCCGAACTGGGGGAATCCGGGCCAAGACAGGATGAGTTTCTCGGCCAAAAAGAGGGAAAGCTTGCATCTCGTTGGATGCCCCCACGAAACGATCGTTAGCCTGCTGTCTTCGCGGACTCAAGAATAGGGGATATCGGGATGAGACAACCATTGGTTGAGCAACTCAATAAGGCAGATCCCAAGGCAAGCGGTGCGTGACCAACCATGACCACCCCGCACTCAAATCCGTTGATCCTGATCGTCGAAGACGCCTTTTTGGTCGGCCTGCAGTTGAAGGCCGATCTGGAGTCGGTCGGAGCCGAGGTTGTGGGACCTGCGCCCACAGTGGCGAAAGCACTGGATCTTCTTGAACGCCATTCCATCACGTGCGCCATCCTCGATGTCAATCTTGGCCACGAGGATTCCACCCCGATCGGACAGAAGCTGCGAGACAGGAACATCCCGTTTCTGTTCATCACCGGATACCGCGCATCAGACGTCAACACGGATGAATTCACCGATCCGATTGTTCTCCGCAAGCCTGTCGGGCCCAGTCAGATCCGCGAGGGGCTTGCACAGATCGGAGCCGAGCTGCCCCCACCCGCTGCTTGAGCAGCACCGGCTCTAGTTGCCCGAATCCCCATCGAGTTCTCTGTATGCAACGAGCAGTTCGTCGTATGCTCTTTTCTGCGACGCGAGTGCCTCGACGAGCCTTACCTGAATATTCATGCTCAACTCATCGCTTCGCGATGTCATTTGATCGGCAAGTCCATCGATCCGATCTTTCATGCGATGTGCAGCTGTGTTGCCTTCCCATCCGGAAAGTTCAATGTACTGATGGAGTAGCACCCGAGCCGCGGCGATGCGTCTTCTGGATATTGCCGATTGGCACAAGAGCAACAGGCAACGTTCCAACTTCTTCAGAATCCGCTCATTGCCGGGCCATGCCTGCTGCAGTCGCTCAAGGCCGAACCGGCATCTCGTCCCGATAGTCTCATAGACTTCTGCATTGAGGTGTTCATCCGCGATTTGCGACTCAAGTTCTTCGAGTTCTTGATCACACTGCGATTCCAGATCCGAGAGTTCGCCATACTCGAGGAAGTATCGAATGTCTTCAAGCATGGAGAGCACCGAGGAATACCGATCATCTGGATCTGCCGCCATGGCGCGGATACAGATCTGTTTCAGCGGGGCCGGCCACACATCGCTCAAGGGCGGCACCGGATACTGCAGCGCCATCTCGAAAACGGCCTGCATTGAATCTCCCATATGCGGTGGATGTCCTGTCATCACGTGATACAGCGTCGCGCCGAGCAGGTAGACATCGCTTCGCACATCGAGTTTCGGAACTCGCGAGAGCATTTCTGGCGCCGCGTAACACGGCGTACCAGCAAAGCCTCTCGCTTCGAAAGCACCTTCCTCGGGAAGTTGGCATGCAATGCCCCAATCGATGAGGTACATCTCGCCAAACTCACCGACAACCACATTTTCTGGTTTGACATCACGGTGGATGATCCCACGACTGTGGGCGAAACCCAGTGCGTCGCCGATACGAATCAAGATCGCCAGATGCTTTCGCATCGCGGCTGTATCGAGTTGCCCGTCGTCAAATTCCGCAAATTCCTCATCGAGCAGATCGCCCCATTCGACACCGGTGATCCGCTTCATGACGAGTAGATCATTCCCATCTGGCGTACTTCCGAGCAGATGAACGGGCGGTATGGCCGGGTGCTCCAACTGCCCCATCAAGTAGGCCTCGCGACGAAGACGCGTATTGGCACCGGCACTGCGACGTTCAGGACGCACGCGCTTGACGGCCACCTCCCGCTGCAGGCATGACTGCACAGCGGCATCCACCACCCCGAGTCCACCGGAACCGATCAGGTACTCGATCACCAGATCGCCATCACTTGTATAGCCCTCCCTATCGGTGATCAGAACTTCAGGCAGTTTCCGTTCCCCCAACTCGACGGTGCCCGATGAGGGCGGCACCGGCATCCAGTTGCTGTCTAGGGGACGCCAGGTCTGGGTCGGCATCATGTCTACAGGAAGCGTGCTGGCCAGGCGTTTGCTTTCTGCTCCGACGTCGCTCACGCCGCACCTACCATCAGCGATGTGGACGTTGTCACCATCGCGAACTCGGGCATCACCACACCGAGGTATGTCTCTCGTTCCGCGTGGCCCATGGAAAGTGCTGCATCAGCTAGGACCTGCACGTCATACCCCAGTTGGTACGCCGTACGGCAGGTTGCATCAAGAATGCCACCGATGAGCAGTCCGGCCAGCACAAGGGTTTGCCGTGGCTGTCGAGCCAGTTCGTCATCGAGTCGACTTCCACGAAAGGCATTGCGTCCCGGGGCCGCTCGCAGGCATGTCAGTTCAGTCCCCAACGATGTGATCGCCGAATGGACCTCGCCATCTGGAAAATGGCTCGCCAACAGGCCGTTGGACTGCAGGTATGTCTGCCCGATTCCTGCGTGGTCGGTCACCTCGTCTCCAAGATCGATGCTCACATGAACTGCGGTACCACCTTCATCCATCACTGCTGACGCAAATCGCGTGATGCAAGACCGCACTGCGTCGATCGATTCCGGCGATTCGATCTGCTGCCGCAGAGGGGATGCATCGCCGAAGATCCCTTGCTGAATACCAACCATCACAAACTGTGTCTGCCACAAAGCCATCGATCGAATCGGTTCAGGCCGTTTGCCCAACGAGCCCATTGATCACATCTGCGGAGTTCTGCACCGAAGCATAGGTGGGAAAGATCGTCTCGCAGAAAAAGTCTTGTTCGGCAGCGGTTCTCGCCGCGGTGCAGTCTTCGAGAACGATCACGTTCATGCCGCGTTCATAGGCGGCGCGAGAGGTCGAGTCGATACAGATCGAGGTGACGGCACCGGCGACGATCACATCCGTAATACCTCCTTTATGGAGTGTCTTACCGAGGTTCGTGCCGGGAAAGGCATTCAGGCCTCGCTTGCCGGGCACCTCAACAATGCGATCTCCGAAGGCCTGGATTTCGGGCACGGTGTCGGCGCCGGTGGACCCAGCCCGAAAGGCGCCGGCGTCTTTGATGGCCGCGAGAATGCCACCAGCCTGCCGAATTTCCGAGTAATCCTCGCTGAAGATGATCGGTGTGGCGATGATGCTGATCTCGGTCCCTTGCACAGCGTCGATGAGGCTGACCGTGCGGGCGAGCACTTCGTCGGTCCGCTCGGGGCTCTCGAGCACTCCACGAAGGATTCCATCTTCGCCGAAGTAATCGTTCTGATAACCGATCAGCAGGAGTGCAGTCGTGCTTGTGTTCATCAAACATCTCCTTTCCCTGTTAGGCCAAACGTAGTATAGGGGGGCCACGGCGGGGCTCTCCTCGGAGGCAGGCAACGCGGCTGCTGACCCGCAATCAATGGCTTGTTGCAGCGTGCTGCGGCTGTCATTTCGGGCATTGAGTACCAGCGGCGGCCCGGCGGTCTCGGTCGGCGTACTGTCCGGCCCCCCTGTGACCTTACCCCCTGAATCAGTACCAGTCGGATCGATAGAATCCGTCGTAGATCAGGAGGCGAATCAATGGCAAGAAGGAAA
>JASMMN010000036.1 GCA_030748155.1 Phycisphaerales bacterium | reverse complement strand
CAGTGTCAGGTGAATGCCGATCAAGATCTGACGTTCGCAAGGCTCTTGCGATCCTTTCTGCGACAGGACCCCGATACGATTCTGGTGGGCGAAATCCGTGACCTAGAAACAGCACAGATTGCCATTCAAGCCGCGCTGACGGGGCATCTCGTCTTCTCGACACTGCATACCAATGACGCCCCATCAACGGTGCTGCGAATGATCGATCTTGGGATTGAGTCCTTCTTGATCACGGCGACCATCGAGGCGATTGTTGCTCAGCGGCTGGTTCGCCGAATCTGTGTGAAGTGCAAGCAGGAGTACACGCCCAGCGAGACCGAACTGATGGAAGTCGAACTTCGACCTGCCGACGTCGTGGGTCGCACCTTCTTCCGCGGGAACGGTTGCGAGGCCTGCAATGGCAGCGGCTACAAGGGACGTCTTGCCATCTTCGAGACGATGGTGATGGACGACGGGCTCCGCGAAATGATCATGTCGCAGGCATCAACGGCCCTGTTGCGAACCGAGGCCCGTCGCCGTGGAATGCGGACGCTGCGGGAGTCGGGAATGTTGTCCATCTATGACGGTCGAACCACCATCGATGAGGTCCTGCGTGAAACCATCAACGAGGAGTAAGCCGGCATCACGCCGGTGATCAGCCCATGGCCACCTACAAGTATGAAGCACTCGACTCAGCCGGAAAGCCCGCCAGTGGCACCGTTGAAGCGGAGAGCAGTGAAGATGCCATTCAGCAGATTCGTGGTCAGGGTTTCTTTCCCACATCCGTGCGGCAGGGTGGTGATGGAGATGGCAAGAAGAAGGGGTTGCTTGGCGGCCGAGGGAAATCTGGCGGCAAGAAGAAAAAGAAGCCCGCAAAGCCAGCGAAGGCCAAGAAAGAGAAGGGCGAGAAGAAGGGTATCCAGATCAAGCTGCCCGCCATTGGCAAGGTCAAGATCAAGCTGCTGACCCAGTTCACTCGCCAACTCTCGACCCTTCAGGACGCCGGTCTGCCACTGCTGCGTTCGCTCCAGATTCTTGAGCAGCAGCAGAAGCCCGGACAGCTCAAGAACATGCTCGGTCAGGTTGTTGCAGATGTTGAAGCGGGATCAACGCTCTCGGATGCCTTTGCGAAGCACCCACGCGGCTTCGATCGCTTGTATTGCAAGATGGTCGCCGCTGGTGAAGTAGGCGGCGTGCTGGACGTCATCCTGCAGCGGCTCGCGAACTTCATGGAGAAGGCCCAGCGACTTCGCTCACGAATCAAAGGCGCGATGATTTATCCGACGGTGGTGGTCATCATTGCAGTTGGCATCGTGACGGGCATCATGTACTTCGTCATCCCGAAGTTTGAAGACATCTTCAAGGACTTTGAGATCACGCTGCCGGGATTGACGCAGTTCTTGATCGACGCGAGTAGTTGGGTGGCGGGCAAGAATGATGGTCAATTGATACCCGGCTGGGCCGTGATTGTCGCTTCGCCATTCATCATCGTTGTATTCCTGAAGATCTTTCGCAAGACGCAGTTTGGCCGGGCGTCCCTTGATTGGACAGTGCTGAAAATTCCGGTGGTTGGCGAACTGGTGGAAAAAACCACGGTGGCCCGCTTTTCCCGAACCTTGGGCACCTTGGTTTCTGCAGGCGTCCCGATTCTTGAGGCGGTCAACATCACCAGAGACACGTGTGGCAACTGGGTGTTTGAGCGGGCGCTGCAGCGAGTCCATGATTCGATTCGCGAGGGTGAATCGTTCGCGGTACCACTGCGTGAGTCGAAGGTGTGCGACGGCATTGTGGTGAACATGATCGACGTCGGCGAGGAAACGGGCGACTTGGATGTCATGCTCATGAAGGTGGCCGACAATTACGACGAAGAAGTCGACGTGGCCGTCCAGTCGCTGCTGAGCCTCATCGAGCCCATGCTTGTGGTGGTGCTCGGCACCATCGTCGGTGGCATTGTTCTGGCATTGTTCATGCCACTTGTGAAGATGATTCAGGCCGTCTCGGAGGCGCAGTGATGGTGCTTCGCCGCGGATTTACGATGGTTGAGATCATGGCCGTCATGGCCATCATTGTGGTCCTCATCGGACTGCTCATCGTGGCGGCTGGAGGGGCGAGGCGGGCCGCCATGGCATCGACAACCGGGGCGCGGCTCAACGCGTTGTCGCAGGCTGTCACTCGCTTCGAGTCAGATGCCGGCTACCTTCCGCCGCTCCTGGACAACGACCGCGCGGGTATCGACGGACTCGAGCCCAGCCGGCAGATCCGGGGCAGTTCGTATCCCGACTATCTCGCGACGATGCAGCGGCGGTATTCCTACACATCGCCAGCCGAGTATCTGTTGGGCTACGGCACGGCGGCCGAGGACGGCAAAGATGGATTTGGCATACATCGCCCTGGCGAGGATGGGTTCTGGAATGCTTCGTGGAATGATGGCGTCAGTTCTGATCAGGGGGTACAGGACGGACGGTATGAGTTGCGGGAACGCAAGCCTGTACGGGAGGGCCAGCAGGGCACCGTGCTCGGCCCATACTTGGAAATCGACGACCCCGCCATGGTCGGTGCGCTTGGCTGGGAATTGGAGGACCAGAACGACCCCGATGGATTGGGGGCGTGGGATGGCAGCATCGATCCTGCGACCAATCAGCCGGTCGTGTACTTCCCAGGAGACCCCGGCTTTTCGGCAGAAGCACCCAAGGTCATCGTGGATGCCTGGGGCACACCCATTCGGTACTACCGACTCAACCATCCTCCCGGACAGCCATCGGTGCGATATCCGGCGCAGTACGAGCCGGTCGGTGGAGAGGGGTGGCGGTACTCGCCGACGATGAGCGAATACTTCGCGCTGCGGCCATGGGAGGTTGGCGAAGAGGAAGCGATCATATGGTGGTTCAACGATGGCGCCACGAAGTGGGGTGATTTCAGTGACAGCGGCGGCGGCACGGCGCGAGGCGACCCAACGACGACACGAACGCTCGTGAACGGCCGCTTCGCATTTGCTTCGGCTGGTCCGAATCGGCGCATGTACGACTGGGCTCGGATCGACTTTCCGGGGCATCGCTTGCAGGGACTCTCCGACGGCCGCGGCGATCACGCGAACTCCGATGGACTTGCCAGCGGGTGGTATGAGGACGGCAAGAGCCTTCCGTGGCTGGGCAAGCCTGAATTCGATGCGGGTGTCACCTACACCGAAGAAGCAAATCGCGACAACATGGTGGAGGTCGGAAAATGATTCGCCCCCGCGCCGCATTCACGATGATCGAGTTGATGGTGGCCATCGTCATCATCGCCATCCTTGCGGCGATCAGCCTTTCCATTGGTTCGGCGGTGATGGAATCGGCCGACCGCCGCAAGACCCAAGATATGCTTGAGTTGCTCGATAAGGCGATGGCCGAATACGAGCAGCATGTGGGTCGTTCAATGACGTATGGGGAGGGGGACGGCGGAGGTGGATTCATTGCGGAAGACAAACCATTGCCGAACGTCAGCCGGTACGACGTTCCCGTGGTTGTATACAACCAGACGCAGCCAAGTGGCGTCGGGTTTTTGGAGGACTACTCGGTTGATTCCACCGACTTCGACAGTTGGGAGAAGGCCGTCAGGCAGCGGGCCGGTGAGCAACTTATGGATCGGGTACTGGATCGGCTCCAGGGTGTCGCGTCGTGCCGCAAGATTCTTGCTCGTATCAGCCCCGAGTTCTGGAATGAGTCGGGCGTCGACGTCAAGTTTCTCGACGACGCATGGCAGCGTCCGCTGGTGGCCGTCTTTCCTGGCCGCGATTGGTACAGCGCCGCAGCGGATGCTTCGGGCCTGAACGATTTTGAGATCGAGGACACGACCGAGACCTCCCTCAAGGATCTAGATGGCACCATTCGCACCTTCGAGGAACGGGCCTTCGGCCCGGCCCGGGGTGAACGGATCTACTTCATGAGCGCTGGTCCTGATGGACGCTACGGCTGGCTCGGCTTCACCGCCCCGTCAGGCACGCCCTATGTCCCAGATGCGGAAGACAAGCGATACCGAAGAACCGAGGACAATCTTCATTCGTACGAGGTCCGTCAGTGGTGACTTCCCGAAACAACTCGTCTGGCCGACCTGCCTTTACGCTCATCGAGCTGCTGGCGGTTGTTGCGATTATTGGGTTGTTGAGTGTTGCGACCGTCGCCTCGTACCAAGCGATCGCCAACGACGTGCGCCAGGCTGGAGCGGTCGAGGAAGTGAAGGCGATGCTCGCCCGCACACGGCAGAAGGCCATCTCTGATAGTCGGGCAACGGCGTTGGTCTTTCGGCCGGTTGTGGTGTCGCCGGGGGTGCAACAGTTGGAAGGCGTGATTGCTCAGTTCGCTGGCGAGGTGCAGCCGTGGATACCAGATAGCCTTGTGGACACCGTTGGCGACACAACCCAACCGCGATGCGCGAGGTTTGAACCTATTGACGCAGGTGATCCAATGAGATTGGCTGTTGGCGTTGGGGTTGGAATTCCGGCCCATAGAATCTCCAATACGAGTGACTGGGGTTTGCCAACGGTTGATCCAATGGCCTTTGACGGCGACGTGCAATATTTGACAGCCAGCGCATTTGCTCCTCTTCTTCCTGAAGTTCCAGGTCAGATGCTCGGTATCCTCTTTGGCGCCGATGGCTCCATTGCAAACCGCATTCACGGTGCTGACGCCGAATGGTTCTGGGTTGATTTCAATGGCGACGGTGCGCAGCGGTACGCGGGCATCGACTATTGCAATCGCCCCGACGCGGTAGGGTTTGGCCCCCCAGAATCTTGTCCTCCAGGCGTGGATGCCGAACTATGGTCGCCGCCCTCGGTTGGATGTTATGTGGGCGCGCGATATCGCTTGAGCGACGGAGTGCATCTTGAGACTAAGGACATGTGGGAGGACAACGAGGCAGAGCGACTCCCTATTTGCCATGAAAATCTTGATGATGAGCCGCTCGTGGTGACCGGCCCTTGGCTCGTGGTGTATGACGATCGGGACGCGCGGGCGGAACTGGATCCTCTGGAGTGGAGTGATTCGGCCACTGCCCCCACGCGACGGAAGGCGGTCAGCAGCAAGGCGGCGGCGTTGCGGACCTTTATCGATGCCAATGGGCGGCAACTTCATTTCAGCAGATTCAGCGGCGTTCCGCTGCATGGATCAGATCGATGACCGCAACGATGGCAACTCGAAGTGGGATTCGTGCGGGCTTTTCGCTTATTGAGTTGCTGCTGGCGATTTTCATATTGGGAATTGGCATGATCAGCGTCGCGGCCCTGTTCCCCGCTGGCGTAGCGCTTCAGGCGAGAGCCGAAGACGAGATCAACGGACCACTTGTTGCGGCAGATGCAC
>JASMMN010000035.1 GCA_030748155.1 Phycisphaerales bacterium | reverse complement strand
CATCGGGTGTCCAGTCGTATCCCGGACGGATGCTTCGAACCCTCCCGCATTGAGGTAGTCGCAGCAGCATTCGGCTGCTCTTTGAACATCCCCGTCGTGCGCTGGGTCGGTACTGACGCTTGCGATGCGAAGCAGATCGGTAAGTCGGTCCATCTGCGCATCATGCGTGTCATCGAGGTGGGCGAGCACGGCGTCGAGTTGGTCGGACATCGTCAATCCTTCTATGGGGTCTCAGTATCCGTGCCACGGGAGGCACTGCGGCATCATGCCGTCTTCGGCTTCTTGGGCGCATCGGATGACACCGTCCTCGATGGCGATGACAACCGGCGGCGTCATCAGCCAATCCACACCGACCGGCATGTCCAGTTCGGCGCAGTCGATGCACGGGTTTTCGAGTTGCCCGTCTTCCATGAATCCGTCCACCGATTCCGGAATCGCAACCAGCGTCGTTGGAGCCGGGGGTTCGAATGAGAAGTGCTCAAGCAGCAATTCATGGCAGTGCTCGCAGGTGCGGCTGTAGAGGATGAGGTACTGCTGACCATCGTTGATGGAATCAGGCAGGTTTGGTATCCACGAGATGAAATCGATGTTCTCGGCCCGCTGTCCGGGCCAGTCGGAGGTGTCCAGCGAGTAGTACGCGGGAAGTTGTGCAGTCTGAGGTGGGTTGACTTCGTTCGAAGGCGGCTCGATGATGAGGCGCACGCCGGTCGCCCCACCAACGACACGAGTAAACGACACGATGCCGAGTGCCACCGCAAGCATGGTGACCAATCCCCATGCCGTGCGGTCGCTGGCAAGCCGAAGTGGTCGAACCGGAAGAGCGGCAACAAGTACCAGCAGCCCGAGATCAATGGAGAGCATCAGCCATGGCGGTGGAGAGATGCTGCCGAGGCACCCACAACTCGTCACGTTTCCATTGAAGATCTCATACAGCAGCACCAGGGAGAACACACCCAGCATGAACACCGCCGTGATGCGTGCCAATCGTGGCACCAGCACCATGACGGCGATGGCAGCGAACTCGATCGTCAGAAAGATTGACAGAGCGATGTGCAGATCAAGACCGATGCTCTCGAGCAATCCCCGGAGGTGTTCAGGAAGCAGTTTCGGTGATCGTTCGACGAGTTTGGTGGTTGCGCCGGCCAGCACCCACAGCGGCACGAGAAAGCGAACGAGCACAAGGCCCATCCATCCAGACCGCCGAGGTACTGCAACTGGGGCTGTCACGATGTCGCCTGATGGCTGTTTGTCGACACCGCCCACTGCTCGATGGCTTCGCAGAGCAGATGGATGACAACTTGGTGGGCATCCTGCACAAAGGCCGAGTCGCTCGCCCGTACGACGATCGCATGATCACACAGCGGCAGGCAATCACCACCGTCGCCTCCAAGCAGGCCAATCGTGACGCAACCGTGTTCACGAGCGGCGGCCAGAGCCTTGACAATGTTCGCGCTGTGTCCCGAGGTCGAGAGGACAAGCAGCACATCCCCCTCCGAAGCCAGTGCCCGTACCGGTCGGGCGAAGATCTCATCGAATCCAAAGTCATTGGCCGTGCAGGTCAGCAGAGCAGGATCGCCAGCGAGCATGACCGACGCCAGTGGACGCCGATCATCGCGATAACGCCCCACCAACTCTTCGGAGAAGTGAAGTGCCTGCGCGGCCGAGCCCCCGTTGCCGGCCGTCCAGATCGTTCCTCCCGAGTTGAGTCGCTCAATGAGCGCCTCTGCAATGTGCGAGACAACCTCCAGGTGCTCGGTGAGCGAAGCGATGGTCTGGAGCGAGGCGTCCAATCGTCGGGAAAGCATGTGTGGGTCTCCAGCGGGGCCCGCTGCGCCGCAGGCGTCCTGTGCATGGTCAGGGCGACTGGTCCCCGCCGCACCGCCCACGGAGGGAAGTATAGAGCCCTGCGGGCCTGCCGGCCGGGCACGGAAGCGACCTGCTACACTCGCCGATCAGGGGTCGGAGATTGAGTACTGGTCACGCCCTGTCGCGTGGAAGTGGGGGGTTCCGCCGGACCCCCAGCAAGGAGCCTTCCAAGTGGTCTTGATTCAGACATGGGCAATCATCCTGACCAGTTCAGGATTCGCAGCAGAAACCGGTGCTGTGACGCCAGCCGAACTGGCTGAAGAACTCAATACGCACGAGTCCGTTTCGCCAACTGGGGATGAGACCTGTTGGAAGACACTCGCGCCGGCACTTCTAGCACTTTCGGTTCCGCCGGATACCGATCAAGTGCTCAGCCAGTCATCAATCTGGCCGGGGATGCCGGACTGGCAGTCAGTTTCGGATTGGGCCGCGAGCAGTTCCACCCTTGGTCCTGCCATCGAAGAAGCGGCCAAGCAACCGAGTTTCGGGTTGAAGTACGGTCGTGAATCGGTGGATCAGGCTGCCCTGGATCGCGGTCTATTCGTGGATTTGGGCGATCCGGACCGGCGACTGGTCCTGCCTACGTTCCCCTACCTCAAGGCCATGCGGCAGATGTCGGCGTGGACTGCTGCCGAGGCGTGGCGCTTGGCGGAGTCTGGGAAGGCCGAGGCCGGACTGACGCTCTTGCTTGACGAGTTGATGGTGTTCAGGCGACTTGCGGACCGCGAGTTCATGGAGGAGAAGGAAGCAGGCATTGCGATGATCAGCGAGGGACTTGGCGTCCTTCGGAGCCTGATGTATCGATATCTCGATGACATTTCCCCCGCCTATCTCAAACGCCTTGCATATACCGAGATCGCCAGCCTCAGGCCCGGACGAATGAGCCTCTTCATGCCTGAGAACGATCGCATCCTTTGTGAAAACCTCCTCGCCAATGCGTTTGACGAGTCCCTTGGCACAGCCGACCCTCAGGAATTCGCCACCGTCTTCACCGTGGTGCAGACAGTTGATCGCCCGTTGCAGCGATTCGGCGCGCGAAATCGATGGGAATATCTTCAGAAGCACCATGACAGCTTCGAAAACGCCAAGGTGCGTCTGGACCTCATCTTCGATGACTGGTGGTGCCGTTGGCGATCCGATGACACAACGGATCTGGGATCCCTCATTCTCGACCGGCAGTCTCAGTTCGAGTTGCTGAACGTGGGTCGATTTGCTGCAATCGACGCCGTGATTCACGACATGAAGAACCTCTTTGCTGTGCGTGAGAGACTCCTCGTTGATGTCAATGCTACCGCGACCGCTGCCGGTTTAGCCGCCTACAAGCGGGACCGCGGTGTATACCCGAAGGAGATGCGGGTTGCCTTCGGCATTTCGATCGACAAGCAGTTTGTGCCTGATGAGTATGCGTCAATCACCGAGGGATATCGGCCGTGGTTTGTCTATCGTTACATTTCGGAGCGTCGTGAACTCGATGTCGGTACGACGCGGGTCTGGCTGCAGCCAGGCATGGGCCTGCTCTATAGCACCGGTCGCGACGGCCTGGACAGCCTTGGAAAACTGCATGTTGATGAGCAGGGCCGAGGCGATCTCATCTACTGGCCGCCACCGCAGGAACTGGTTCGCGAGCAGCAGAAGCAGTCGTCGAGCAAGTGAGCGAATTGGATCGCGGGGGTTGGAGCAAGCCATGACAGCGGATGCCCGTACCGAAAGGGTTGTGATCATCGGAAGTGGACCGGCGGGCTGGACTGCAGCCATTTACGCGGCGCGGGCTGACCTTGACCCGGTATGCCTGATCGGTGTGCCCCGCACCAACCCGGCACCGGTGCTGCCGGGTGGACAACTCATGCTCACA
>JASMMN010000034.1 GCA_030748155.1 Phycisphaerales bacterium | reverse complement strand
TAGTCGGCCTGAGGCTTCTCTGTGTTGCCGCCGAACTTCTCAATCAGCCGTGCGTGGGTGTTGGCGAGTCGCGCCATGACATCGGAGCGCAGGGCCGCGACGCGGCTCTGAGCGCGGGCGAGAAAGTGCCGGAGCGGCTCGACCGCGTCGTTGGCCATTGCATCTTGCTTAGTCAGCACCGTCTGCGACAACGCGGCCAGGCCCGTGTTAGAGAATTCCTTGGCGTCCTCGTCGTCCTTCGTGAGCCGCAGCAGGGGAATGTCCCGGTCGATGGCTGCCTTGGTCAGCAGACGATTGAGCGATGCATCGTTGCCGACCAGCCACAGCAGCCCATTGGTTGTGTCAAGGAGTTCCTCGTCGTTCTGGCTGGGCTCATCCCAGTCCAGTTGCCGCGGCGTCACCAGGGCGTCGATGCCCAGGTCCGCTGCTGCCTGAACCGCAGCGGCGTGGGCACGGCCCAGTTCCAGATCGTTGACATCTGCATCGTTGTTCCAGACGAGCAGGATCCGGCAGAGTGGCGAAGGGGCGGCGCGGCGATCGTGGCCGCTGCGGCGGTCCTGCGGCGGGTCAGGTAGCGGTTGTTGAGGTAGGGGGGAAAGAGTCATTGGGCCGGGGTCCTTTGTAAGTGCAACCTGCCGCTACGCTTCCGCATGTCTAGGCAATAATCGGAAATTGTACCACATTGCGTGAGACAAAATGAGACAAAAGAGGATTTTAGGGGTTGGCGCGACTTCTGCATCTGTTAGAATGCGGCCCAGATCCAATCGGGACTTTCGGTGAGATCGAGACAAGAGTATACAAAGATGGCGACAAAGTTGCCATGCTGTGCGCGTGGCGTCATGCGCCAAGTCAAGTGATTGTGATTGAAGGAGATACGTTGAATGCCTGGATATCAGACGCTCTCTGCGGCCCTCGACCGGCTGGGCATCAGTCATATGCCGGTCGGCGATGCTGGCTCGCTCATGGCGGAATTGCCGGCCGATCCGCGGGTGGTGGACCACGCTGACGCGGTCGCAGGCGGGCCCATGATGGTCAGGATGGAGTACTCGGCTTCCGGTGACCGGGTGCTGGTGGGGTGGCTCGACTGTGTTGATCTGGCAGACGCACCGTACCCGCTTGAGGCCGCGCAGGCCATGGTGGCGGCCAATCGGCATCTTGCGATGGTTCGCTTCGAGATGGACAACTCGACCCGAAAGGTGTCGGTGGTCGGCACGATTCCGGTCGGGCCCACGGCCGATCTCGCCTCGGCGTTGCAACTGGTCCTGGGCGACATGCAGATCGCTGCGCGTGAGCTCTTGCTGGCCGTGGAGTTCGCGTCGGTGTGCGGCATCGTTCTGGTGGCGGGCTCTCAAGGCCGACCCGAGCTTGAACTGGCCGACCTGGTTCAGATTGCCGGCGGTGAGCGGGGCGTTTTGAGTCTGGCCGGGAAGCGGGACCCGATGGCGGCGATGAAACAGGTTGCAAAGCGCGCTGCCGAGGGTCGCAGACCGACCGCGGGCGAACTGGTCGCCATGGCCGGCGGCCGGGAGGCCTTCGTGGGCCTGCTGGTTGAGACCGGCCGCATTCCCCTTGAGTTGTTGCGATGAGCCCTTCCGGGAATCGCGGCCCCCGGGCGGTCCGGGGGGCGCATGAGTACATGACGGCCTCGCAGAGGCGAAAGGATGCGTATGGCACTGGAACTCGACCAACTGATTGACTATCTGACGGAGGAGGAGTGGCACTTCACGATGACGTTTCCGGAGCGGGACCTTGTCGTGCGGCTCCCCTCGCACCGATACCGCTCGCATCTCACGGACCGCAGCGAGATCACCTTGATCGTGCGGCTTGATCCGAAGATCCCCTACGTCCAGATCTACGCGCCCAATGTGTTCTCGATCGACGGTGCGGCGTGTCCCGACGCGGCTGTTCGAGCATGTCTTGAGTTCGGATGGCGGGCGCGGCCGGTACAGGTTGCGATGGACGATCGAGATCACGAACTCCGCATGTACATCGACATTCCCGTGTTTGATGGCACGGTGACGAAGGAACAAGTCACGGCGTCGGTGCATCGGCTGGCGGCGATGATCGACGAGTTTGCGCCGATCTTCGAGCAGGCGTGCAGCACCGGCGAGATCGATTGGTCTCGCTTCGGGGAGCAGGACTCGGAACTGGACACGATGGAACTCGCCGACATGATGGACCGCGTTGGCGGTGTGGAGGGCCTGCGGGCGCTCCTCAGGACATCCGGCTTTGGCGAGGGCGGGAGCAAGGGAAAACGAACATCGCGGCATACGCGAGAAGGAGGTGCGTGATGAGTGGAAACGAAATGGACTGTGTTGGCGACCGTAGACCGGACGACTTTGCCGCAAAGTGCGGCGAGGAAGTCGTGCTCCTCCGGACGCAGTTGAACGAGGATCTGATCCGCACTGAAGACGCGAGTAGGGGCGTTGCCGAGGCAGAGCGGGTCCTTGCGGCCGCCGAGAAGCGCGAGGCGTCCACACGCAAGAAGCTCCGGATGTGGGAAGGCTTTGAACGAGCGGCAAGGGAATGATGTCAGGACCGTGTGGTACAGTGCGTGACGTGCAGGGGATTCCGGTGACCGAGGGAACGATCAAACATCCCGATGGTGCTTCGGCGGCCAGCACGCTGCTGCTCTCGAAGTCATCCTTCATCGCGGCGTATGACTGCCCGGTGCGCCTGTGCCACAAGCGGGACGACATGCGTTCAACGAAGAAGGACGACGAGTTCCTGAGGCTGCTCGCCGAAGGCGGCATGCAGTTTGAGTGCCTCGTCCGCGCAGCGTTCCCGGGCGCCGAGCTCGAACGCGATTACGCCGACCC
>JASMMN010000033.1 GCA_030748155.1 Phycisphaerales bacterium | reverse complement strand
CGGATGTCATGTCAAGTCCATCGCGGCCCTGCAGAAGGCCCTCGAGGATGGCGAGGGCACGCTCCACGAGCCCACCTTCGTCGCAGGTCCATACAGCGTGCGAGTCGACATGCTTCGAGTTACGGGAAACCGTATTGAACTCTGCGAGATCAAGGCTAAGTCATTCGCCGGTCCGGAAGCGGGCTGGGATGGCGGCGCGTTCCTGCCGGTGGACTTCCCCAACGAGGAAGACAAGCCTCAGATTGTCGGCGCGGGCGGCGGCGTCGATAGTAGGTGGAAGCCCTATGTCGCCGACGTGGCCTTTCAGAAAGTCGTGCTTGAGCGAACACTCCTCGAGGCGGGCATCGATCTCGACGCGTTCGAGATCGTGCCCGCCCTCGTGCTGGTCAACAAGCGTGTTCGCTGCAGTGACTTCGACGCCCGCGGAAACGTGCTTGTTGAGCCGGAGCCGCGAAGTGTGCCCACCGATGATCGCGCGATGAAGGAGTGGAAGTTCGCCGCGGCGCCGCCCGCCGGGTGGCGTTCCCCGTTGATTGCGATCGTCGACGTGACCGAGGCCGTCGCGTTGCTGCGGGAAGACAACGCCAGGTCCAAGGCCGCAAGGTGGGAGGGCTGGACGCTTGATCGCATGATGGAGGATGCGGCCGGGCTCTATCGCGGCGAGATCGAGGCAGACCCCTGCGATGAGCGTGGCTGGAAGTGCCGCGACTGCGAGTACAACGGCGATGGTGGTGAGCGTGACGGTTTCAATCGCTGTTGGGGCAGCGGCGCACAGAGCGCCCGCAACCTGACGACGCTGTATTACGGAAGTGCCTACGGCGATCCGATGGGCGGCAAGGGCGGGCGATGGGTGCACCTGCGGGTTGATAGCAATCTGCTTGACCGCCCGCTCGCCATTGCGGATCTGGATGACGATCTGAGCGGTTCCACCCGCGGCCCGCGACGAACCATGCAAATGCAGGCAGAGCGGACAGGCCAGCCGGTGATCGGCGAGGACCTGTCGCGGGCGGTGCAGTCGCAGCTTCGCCCAACGCAGGACGAGGCCGTTCTGTACTTCATCGACTTCGAAACAAGCATGTCGTGTCTGCCGCATTACGTCGGCGACCGGCCCTATCAAACGGTGCCGTTCCAGTTCAGTGCGCACGTCGTGCCGGTCCGCGGCGGGGCGGCGCAGTGGCACCAGACCGAGCACCGGGAGTGGCTCTTTGCGCACGATCAGGACCTGGCAGGCATCGACATGGATCGAATCTTCGTCGACGAACTCTGCCGCGCGGTCACGGCGCCGCTTGACGGCCTCAGCGATGCGGACTCGTCGGTGTTCCACTGGGCAACGCACGAGCGGACGGTGCTTCGAGCCGTTCGCCGTCGTCTCAGGGCGACGGCAGGCAGCAGCGACACCGATCGCATCGCCTTTCTCGATTCGATGGTGGGCGTGGGTGATGGAAAGACGGGCGGCCGGCTTGTAGACATGCTCAAGGTGGCGGAGGACAACGTCTTTCACCACCTGCAGCAGGGCCGCTTCTCCATCAAGCAGTTCCTGCCAGCCATCTGCAGCGATGCCGAGATTCGAGCGATGGTGTGTTCGCTGGTGTCTGAAGTCACAGACAACGGCGCGACACCGCCGGGCGAGGCGTGGGACCCCTATAAGGGCCTGCCGCCGGTCGGCCAGATCCTCGGCGGCGACTACGCGGACATCGCCGCCGATCACGACGAAACAAACGCCTTCGATGGCGACCCGCTCAGCAGCGGCACCGACGCCATGCGCGCCTTCGCCGCCCTCCGCTACGGCGCCGACGGCACAGGGCGAACCTGGAATGAAGCAGAAAAGACGCAGCTACGCGATGCCCTGCACGTGTACTGCAAACTCGATACAGCCGCCATGGTGGCGGTGTGGAGGTGGTTGGATGGGTTGGGGCAGTAAGTGGGACTGAGCCGCAGGAGAACTGACATGTGTACATCAGAGGCACAAGAGCATCGAGGCGACGCCGATCGTGATGAGATTGATCGGATCAAGCATGTATTGGCCGGCGAACTCAAACGCATTGACCCTGGAACCGGTGGTGGGCTGTTTACTGCGAACGGCAATCCGACTGCCGGCGCGGGACGCGGACTTGAGGCCATTCTTGCCGCGGCAAGAGAGGACGTCGAGAAACAGCGAGAGGATGGAGGCGATTGATGATCCGAGTCAAAGCGATACAGTTTGATGACCAGTCACCGCTGGGCATCACGCAGATTCCAGCCCCGAGCAGCGGTGGGTTTGAGGGGTTTGACGTTGTGCTAATCCGTGGGCGAAATGGTGCGGGGAAGTCGGAGATTGCCAGGCAACTCCGTTGCGTCCAAACCGGCGTCGTGCTCGTGGATAGGGATGGCAACGCAATCCAACTGCCGGCCACTGCGTGCCACCAGGACCTTCTCGCACGTGATGGGCATGCCCTCATGATGAACTTCGCATCTCTTGAGGATGCGCTCGCCAACGCCTCTGGCGTCACCCGCCTTCGCGAAGAGGCCCTGCTGCTTCACAGGCTGGTGGATCAGGGGCGTACGCATCTACTGGATGGACTGATCCCAGCACTTGGGTTTGGCGATGCAGCGGTCTTAGAGTCAATCCGTCATCTCATTGCGACGCAAGGGGAGGCCGCGAACTGTATCTCGGATGAGCCTTGGACACTGGAGCGATACAACGGCATTGCTGGCAACGTCGCAAAGCTACTTGAGAAGAAATGGGCCCCGATCGGCGAGATCAATCCGGAAGCGATGGAGGAATTGGAACGAAGGCTCACGCCGGAGTATTGTCAACCGCAGGGGCTAAATGCGGTCCAGGGGTGGGCCAAGCAATTGGAAGATGGACTGCCGAACGACGCAGCATTGGCGGAGTGCAGCACGGCGGTCAAGAGGGCAAAGGCGAACCTGGACCAACGTGCTGGCGAAGCCAGAAAGGCTGCGCCGCTCGAGCACGATGAGTCAGAACCTGCAACCGCCAAGGATTGGGCGGACCGTTGCCAGAGGGTGGCGGAAGAACTCAAGGGCGTGATTGAGGGTCTTCAGAAGCGGCGGACGGCCATCGATCAGTTGGCCGCCCTTCGCAATGAAGCCCGCGAGTTCCTTGAAGCAACCGAGACCAATGATTGTCCAGTCTGCCAGCAGCAGATCGACCGGCAGCGGCTTATAGAAACGCTCGGCAAAGCGGGCGACGATGACGCCACTGGGCCGATCACATCCGAGATTGGGGAGAAGAAGAGTGCGCAAGATGCCTGTCAGACGGCGGCAGAGTCGGTGACGGACGCGTTGGCCAGTTTGAACCGAGAGAATGAGAAACTGACGACTCAGGTAACGCAATCCCGGGAGTGCATTGGCGAGTTTTCCAAACGGGCCGCGAACCAGGACTGGAGCGACTCAGTCAAGACCCAACTGGAGCAGTTGAAAACGCTGGCTGCAGACGAAGCTGCCAAACTTCCGGATGACGTGGCACGTGAGCAAGAGGTGGACCGGGTTGGGACTGTCATCCGGAAACTGCGAGATGCACTGCAGGCGTGGCTGGCGTTGCAAGAAGAGGAAGCGAACAGGGCAATTCAACAACTCGACCCGGCACGACGCATGCATGGCAAACTAGCACCGTTGCGGAGGGTTCTTGTCGCGGCCAAGGCACTGAACGAACTGGATTGGCTTCCCACGTGGGAGGAGCAGGTGAAGCAGAGTCGAATTGAGGCACAGGTGGCACTGTGGAAGGCGGCCGCCAATGAACTGATCAAAGATCGGGAAGAAGAGGCAAGCTCAGCTACCGATGCGGTGTTGGCTGACCAAGGCGTCTGCGACAGGTTCATGGCGCTGCTTGATAATGTGAATCACCCCCTGCTCAAGAATGTAAGTTTGAAGCCGCACGGGATCCCCGGGGTCGAGGAGGTCCGACCGCGAAACGCCGGTCCTCGAAGACTCTCCGAGGGATACCGCGTTATCGTGAATCTGGCGGCATTCATTTCCATGGGAGGCTATGTCGTTCCAGGGCAGTCCCATCAGGCTGGTTGGGTAGTGCTTGACGAGCCGACCAATGGTTTGGATGAGGGCCATCGATGTACTGTCGCCAACTATCTCGGTGGCCTGAGGGAGGACCTCATGCCGAGGCAGATGTTCGTCCTGACCTTTGAGAAACAGTTTGCGGAGACGCTCAAAAAGGCGGCAGTTGATTCAGGTCGCGCGGTGTGTGAAGTGAATCTCCCCGATTGGACTGGGCCGCTCACGGCGGCACCAGCGGTGACAGTTGTGCAGTCGGGCGACTGAGTAGCAAGAGACACAGGAGGAATCGAATGTTCTATCT
>JASMMN010000032.1 GCA_030748155.1 Phycisphaerales bacterium | reverse complement strand
GATGGGCGTGCGGGATATCCTGACGATCGGCCGCGTGTTTGACGCGATCGACCGCGGCGCTCAGGCGTGCAGGCTCCTTGGTATCCACCAGCCCCGACTGGCAGTGTGTGGCCTCAATCCGCACGCTGGCGAAGGTGGGGTTCTCGGATGGGAAGAAGAGAAGGTCATTGCACCTGCGATCGAGATGGCGACCACAGGCGGTATCGATGTACGTGGCCCCTTCCCCGCCGATACGCTCTTCCGTCGCGCCGTCGGCGGGGAATTCGATCTGGTCGTCGCGATGTATCACGATCAGGGACTCATTCCATTGAAACTGCTCGGACAGGGAAATGCGGTGAATTGGAGCGTAGGGCTGCCCTTTGTCCGAACGAGCCCCGACCACGGCACTGCTTTTGACATCGCTGGCCGCGGGCAGGCCGACGCGTCGTCCATGAAGACTGCGGTCGATCTGGCGATTCGGCTTTGTAGTCCCGCCGCGGCACCAACGATCGCATAACTGGGAAGTACCATCCCCCGCTATGCCCGACACGACGCACACGTATTCGATGGACGAACTGGTCTCGCTCTGCAAACGGCGAGGCTTCATCTACCCCGCCAGTGAAATCTACGGCGGAATCAACGGCTTCTGGGATTACGGCCCGCTCGGCACGACCCTCAAGAACAACCTGCGTGATCGCTGGTGGCGAGACATGGTCAAGCGTCCGCCACTGGGTCCGGATGGAAACGAGATCAGCATCGTCGGTCTCGACTCGTCCATCATTCAGAATCCCCGCGTGTGGGAGGCGTCTGGACACGTCGGAAGCTTCAGCGATCCAATGCAAACCTGCCGTCAGTGCAAGAAGTTGTTCCGCGCAGATCAAGTCTGGGAGATGGTCAAGGACTCCGATTGGCTCCAGTCACTTGCAGAGGCGTGTACCCGACCGTCCGTCGACAATGCCGTGAAGTTCAACAGCGACCAGGCGATGAACTGGGCTCGAAAGCGTGGACGCAAGTTGGCACCCGGGCTGGCACTTGTCCGCAATCCGGAGGTGACGATCAGTTGGCTCGTGGAAGAACTCGAAGACAAATGGGAAGAGTATCTCGACATCATTTCACTCATTCAGCACCTCGCTACCGAGCAGAAGGCCAAGACCGGCCTGATAACACCTTGCCCGAACTGTGGTGGTGATCTCACCGAACCGCGTGAGTTCAACCTCATGTTTGAGTCGTCAACCGGCGCCATCAAGAGCGATGACAGCAAGGTGTATTTACGCCCCGAAACGGCGCAGGGCATCTTCCTGAACTTCGGAAATGTCGTCGACACGATGCGCGTCAAAGTGCCCTTCGGCATCGCGCAGGTTGGCAAAGCCTTCCGAAACGAAGTCACACCGCGGAACTTCATCTTCCGATCGCGTGAGTTCGAGCAAATGGAACTCGAGTGGTTCTGCCACGAAGATGAAGCCGAACAGTGGTTCGAGTTCTGGTGCGATGTGCGGTCCAAGTGGTGGCAAACTATTGGTCTCACAAGCGAGAACATCCTGATGCGAAAGCACGACAGCGATGAACTCGCCCACTACGCCAAAGACGGCTGCGGCACATTCGACATCGAATACCGCTTCCCTTTCACTTTCCCAGGCTTCGGCGAACTCGAGGGCGTCGCCCACCGCGGCAACTACGATCTCACACGCCATCAGGAATTCAGCAAGAAGAAGCTGAGTTACTTCGATCAGGCGAAGAACGAGCGGTACATCCCCCACGTCATCGAACCAAGCGCCGGACTCAGCCGCGGCACGCTCGCCCTCCTGTGCGAGGCCTACACGCCAGACCCCGAGCGTGCCAGCAAGGTCTACATGGCATTCCACCCAAGCATCGCGCCCATTCAGGCC
>JASMMN010000031.1 GCA_030748155.1 Phycisphaerales bacterium | reverse complement strand
CGATGAGTGGTTGCCCTCGGCCAACCCATTCCTGGAAACCGGCGACCCCCGTACGGACGGCATCGCGCAGGGGTCTTGGGCGGACATCCTGTGGGTTGATGCGAGCCTCGGAGACAAGGTAGGCGGTACCCTTTTTCCAGTGCTCGGCGCAACCGATGGCACTAGTGTGTTCGGCGGTTATGGCCCGAGCAGTTCCGCGGCCCCCGGCTGGTGGATGTACCGCGACCACGAGAACACCTACGCCAATCCGCTCCGATCTGCTGCCACCAACACCTATCACTATCCCAAGTTCACTGCGAGCGGGAGCCAATTGCTGCCAGACTGGGGATTGCGTGGACAGATGGCCCCTTCCACCGATCCGGAAGCGCGGCCTCAGGGGCTTCCCACACCGATCGGAGCCGGCGCATGGGAGAAGGACTTGCCTGGTTTCTTTGCGGCCAACAACTTCTTCGATGCTCGCTCACGTTCGGACATCACGTTGGATCAAGGCGACCCGAATGCCGACCGTTTCGTCACCCACGCACAGGTCCGGTCACCTGCCCGCAGCCTCTATTTGATCGATTCGTTTCGTGGCGAGGTGATCGGCGGTGGACCATTGGAAGACGAAGCCCTGTATGAGCAGAAAACGAGAGATGCCTTTACAAACACCTTGCCGGGAGATGGTGGCGAGGGAACCCGTGCGAGGGGGGCGGGGGACGAGGTGTATTCCGACACTCAGGAAGTCGATTTCCGGTATGCCGACGGCGATATCGCATTGATGCTCTTTCTCGATGGTCACATCGCGTCTGAAAGCCCGTGGCGGACATGGGAGCAACTTGTCGGTGGTCCAGGCACACCCGGCAGGGGTGTCCAGATCATGAATCTGGATCGGCGGCTGGCACCCTAAAAAGAGGTATCTGACGGCTGCTGCTTCCAATGTGAGGTTCCGGCATGACGCGGTCCTTGGCCCTGGGTGGCAAGAATGCCGATCCACACCACCCAAGGGGCTTGCCACCGAGCCCGATGTGGGTACAATCCCGCTTCCGTCCCTGTCGGGACGGTTTTTCGTCGGCGCGGATGCGTCGGGGAGATCCAAGTCGAGGTGGGTCAGGACGATCCCCGCCACCGTAGCTCAGTGGTAGAGCACACCCTTGGTAAGGGTGAGGTCACGAGTTCAACTCTCGTCGGTGGCTTGGAACACACAACGTCGTCGCGGACGGTCTGCGGCGAGCCTCGTGTACGCGAGGCGTTCACACAAGTCTCACACGCGTGGGACGTTCAACGAAGGTCGGTCCATGGCGGGCCGGGGTCTTCCGCTCTGAGAGCCGAAGGCCGACATGAGATGGCTGCGAGGCGAGGCGAGCCACAAGGGCACGAAGCCCGCACCGCACCGCCCCGAGCAGGAGTACCCAACCGATGGCGAAGGACACATTTGTTCGCAACAAGCCGCATGTCAATGTCGGCACGATCGGACACATCGATCATGGCAAGACGACGTTGACCGCGGCGATTACCACTCGACAGGCGGCGAAGGGTCTGGGCGATGCCCGCGCCTTCGACGACATCGACAATGCGCCCGAAGAGAAGGCTCGTGGCATCACGATCGCAACCAGTCACCAAGAGTATGAGTCGGATGCCCGGCACTATGCCCACGTTGACTGCCCCGGCCACGCCGACTACGTCAAGAACATGATCACCGGTGCCGCCCAGATGGATGGTGCCATCCTTGTGGTCGCCGCGACCGACGGTCCTATGCCTCAGACGCGCGAGCACATCCTGCTTGCCCGTCAGGTCGGCGTACCCAAGATCGTTGTCTACATGAACAAGTGCGACATGGTCGACGACGAAGAACTGCTTGAACTGGTCGAAATGGAAGTTCGCGAGCTGCTCTCAGCCTACGACTTCCCCGGGGACGACATCCCGGTCATTCGCGGCTCCGCTCTCAAGGCGCTTGAGAGTGAAGGCAAGGACGACGAGACTTGCAAATCCATCGACGAGTTGATGGAAGCGCTCGATTCCTACATTCCCGAGCCCGAGCGCGAGGTCGACAAGGACTTCCTCATGGCGATCGAGGATGTTTTCTCGATCAAGGGTCGCGGCACGGTCGTGACCGGCCGTATCGAAACCGGTGCCGTCCACGTGGGCGATCCCATCGAGATTGTCGGCCTGACCGACGAGCCGACCAAGACGACCTGCACGGGCGTCGAAATGTTCAACAAAATCCTCGAAGACGCGCAGGCCGGCGACAACGTCGGCTGCCTCCTCCGTGGCATCGAGAAGGACGATGCCGAGCGTGGCCAGGTGCTCGCCAAACCCAGCAGCATCACACCCCATACCGAATTCGAGTCTGAGGTCTACGTGCTGACCAAAGAAGAGGGTGGCCGTCACACGCCATTCTTCTCCGGCTACAAGCCACAGTTCTACTTCCGAACGACGGATGTGACCGGTGGCCTCGACCTCGTGGGTGCCGAGATGTGCATGCCCGGTGATAACATCAAGATGAAGGTGACGCTCGGCAAGAAAATCGCCATGGTTGAAGGCCTCCGATTCGCGGTTCGCGAAGGCGGCCGCACGGTGGGCTCCGGCGTCGTGACCAAGATCCTCGAGTGACCCTTCGGGTTGCTTGACACCCTGCCCGTCCCCCGCTGCTCGCCAGTGGGGGGACAGGTACGGGGAAAGGCAGGAACAACAATGGCCAAGAAGGCTGCAGATCGTGAATACGTGTGGCTCCAGTGCACGGAGTGTGGAGACCTCAACTACCGCACGAGCATTCGGGTCAAAGGTGGAATCGACGAGAAGGTCAAGGCCGGTATGAAGAAATACAGCCCCCGCCTTCGCAAGCACACTCTGCACAAGATCAAGCGTAAGTGACCCCGTGCCGCGGCGGCGTCCGCGGACCGAACGCCGGTAGCTCAATTGGCAGAGCAGCGGATTCCAAATCCGCAGGTTGAGTGTTCGAGTCACTCCCGGCGTGTTTCAGGCCTGTCGGGCGAGAAAGCCCGCAGGGCAATGGAGATCAAGAATGTCTGCGATCTACAAGGCAGGACAGGGATACTGGGTGCGGCTGATGTCGGCCTACGGGCTCGGCGCTGTCATCGCCCTCGGGCTGGTCTGGCTTTGGAAGGAAATGGAGGGTGTCATGCTCTTCGGATTCGAGCCGACCTATGTTCGCGTCGTCGTGATGTTGATCGTGGCGGTGGTCTTCGCCTGGTTCGGGTGGATGATCATCGGTACCCGCCGCAAGACGGTTGAGTTTCTGATTGCAACCGAGGGCGAGATGCGGAAAGTCAACTGGTCGAGCCGTAGAGAAGTGGAACTCTCGACCCGCGCCGTGATCGGCTTGACGATCATCATCGCCTTGTACTGCTGGGCGTTCGACGTCGGGTTTGCCAGCATTTTCCGGTGGATGACCGTGCTGCGGACCGGCTGAGCAGGTGATGAGAACAAGATTGATGGGTTTGAAACCATGACGACTGAACACGAAGAGATCAAGGATGCCGATATGACGACTGCTGGAGCAGAAGCCTCCTCCCCCCCTCCGGAAGCCCGAGAAGTCAGCACCTCGGAAGCCGCCGCTTCCGAAGAGGTTGCCGAGTTCGACCCCGCCGTCGACATGCCCATGTACCGACAGGGCATGGACTGGTTCGTGCTGCGAGTCGCGTCGAACAAGGAAGGTTCTGTTCGCGACACCCTGCAGCGGAAGGTTGAGATCGAAGGTCTGACCGACCGCATCGGTCGCATCATGATGCCCACAGAGAAAACTCGAACACTCAAGGGCGGCAAGCACAAGATCACCGAGACCAAACTCTATCCCGGGTACATCTTCGTCGAGATGATGCTCGAGAAGGGTCGTATTCCGCAGGATGTCTTTTTCCTCATCAAGGAAACAACCGGCGTGGGCGACTTTGTCGGCACTGCCGGCAAGCCGACGCCGATGTCACCGGCAGAGGTCGAGAAGATGCTCTTCGACTCGAAGATGCCCGATGCCGAGCCCGAGGTCAAACTCGAGTTTGCTCCTGGTGATCACGTCACGATCAACGAGGGCCCCTTCGAGAACTACGAAGGCACTATCGACGAGGTCATGCCGGACAAGGGCATGGTCCGCGTGCTGGTCACGATCTTCGGTCGCCAGGCTCCAGTCGAACTCGAGTACTGGCAGGTCGAGAAGAGCGAAGACTGAATTCCGAGCAACTCCGCACCGATGGGGCTGTCGATGCCATTGGCGGTGAGGGGCCGTATTCGTCTATGCTGCGGATCTGAAGCGGGAGATCCGAGATGCTGACGAGCCAAATACTGACGATGGTGTGCGCGGCCACGACCCCGAGCAGTCTCTGGGCGGCACCACTTTCGTTCACTGCACCCGATGAGGTCGAGGTAACGGCACCCACCGAGCAGGAGGTTGCGCCGCTTGGCCAATCCGACGACTACTCGGCGAAGTTCTCGATCGAGGGTGGCTGGGTATGGCAGTTGCGGACCGATTTGACCGATACGGTCGCCGGCCGGTTCTCGCATGATCGAGGACACATCCGATTTCGAGGTCGGATTCCGCTGCGGGATGACCTCGAACTTCTGCTCAGTGCGCGTCAGCAACGGGACAACTTCAGTTTCACCAACATAATCTCGCCGTGGAACAGCATCAACACCACGCAACTCGATGCGGCATTGCAGTGGCAGGCCACACAGCAGTGGCAAGTGTTCGGCGGCGGCATGGCCCGATGGGCGGCCGAGCAGGGCGGATCGCTCGGTGACGGTTTCGAGGGTGGTGGCGCGATCGGTGCGGCCTATGCCTTCTCGGAGGATCTGGTCCTCGGCGGCGGCGTGGGGGTGCAGACCCGGATTGAAGATGATCTTCTGGTGTATCCGATCATCGTGGCCGAGTGGAAGATCGCCGATCGCCTTCGAATGTCCACGCGATTGACGACCGGTTGGGCCAATCAGACCGGCGGCGAACTGGTGTACGCCGCGAGCGACACAGTCGATCTCGGCGTTTCGGCCGTGTTCGACTATCAGCGATTTCGCCTCTCTGACAACGCACTTGCCGGCGCACCTGTAGCTGGCGTGAGCGAGGCTCTGCCGGTGAGTTTCTTCGTCTCGATCGATATCTGTTCACAGGCCAGCGTGACCGCCTTCATCGGCATCAACGCCTATGGCCGCCTCAAGACAACCGATACGGCTGGCAACGATGTCTGGGCGAGCAATCACGACCCAGCCCCGGTGTTGGGTGTTCAGGGCACCATTCGGTTCTGACCCCACGTCTCCGCGCTGCTAGGCTGCCGACCATGAGTACCACCTTCACCCAGGACTGGGACCGCCTTCAGGCGGAACTTGCCAAGACCATCGTCGGCCATGAGGACATCATCGACGGTGTGTTGACGAGCCTCTTTGCGGGTGGCCACGTGCTTCTTGAGGGTGTTCCGGGCTTGGGAAAAACACTACTGGTTCGCTCGCTTTCACAGGCGCTTTCGCTTGAGTTCTCGCGGATCCAGTTCACCCCTGACCTGATGCCTGCCGACGTGACTGGCACGACCGTCGTGGAAGAAGACGAAAACGGACGGCGCTTCGTGTTCCGCCCCGGCCCTGTCTTTGCGCAGATTCTGCTCGCAGACGAAATCAACCGCGCGACGCCAAAAACACAGTCTGCCATGCTTGAAGCCATGCAGGAGCGAGCCGTGACCGTTGGCGGTGAAACCCGTCCGCTTGGCCCGCCTTTCCTCGTGATGGCGACACAAAACCCGATTGAGCAGGAAGGAACGTACCCGCTTCCCGAGGCCCAGCTCGATCGCTTCTTCTACAAGTTGATCGTGGGCTACTCCAGTCGTGAGGAACTGTGCGAGATTCTCGAGCGGACGACCGCTGCCGAGCACGCCGAAATCCAGCCTGTCCTCGATACCGATTCCATTCTCGCCCATCAGCAGGAAGTGCGATCGGTATCCATTCCGGACGGCGTGCGTACCAGCATGGCGAGTCTCGTTCTGGCTACCCATCCCGGACGCGAATTTGCACCTCCCCGGATCGATCGCTACGTCAGGCTCGGCGCTTCGCCGCGAGCCGGACAGGCGATCTCACTTGCATCCAAGGTGTCAGCACTCCGCGCAGGCCGCAATGCCGTGAACGTTGATGATCTGCGGGATGTCGTCATCCCCGCCATGCGGCACCGGCTTGTACTCAACTTCGAGGCGCAGGCCGATGGTGTAAGCAGCGATGATCTGCTGCGGGACATTCTCGAAACGGTCCCACTCGATCAAGGCATTTCCGCAGCCGCATCCTGATCCCACGCAGAGAGATTCATCGGTGTCGGATCAAATGCGATTCGCCATGGCACACACGGCGTAGGCCACGTCTCAAAGGCCGGTGAGTCGGCGTGTGTGCGCAGCAGTGCAATCGACATCTGGTCGGCAATCCACGCATCGGGCAATACAACTCGGCATAACCATGCGTGATCGAGCCTGCTGACATGCACAGTGGGTGTATCCGCTTGGTGCGAACTGCGAAGACCATCCGGGGCGACCTCGATGACATGCCGCCGATCACCGACTCGCAGGTCAATGGTGACCGACTCACCATCATGCGGATCGGTTTGCGGCCCGTTCCATCGGCACTCCAGCATCACCTCCCAGTGACCCATCAGTTTCCGAAACTGGGCGAAGGTCTGGCGACTCATCGGAGCCGGTGGCGGCGGCAAGCCTGTGTGAACATCGGACAGCGTACGGTTTGGATGCAGTGGCCCAAGCATCAATCCAGGCGGCTCCACATCCTGAATCGAGCGATCGATCGGCAGCGTCATGTGATTCTGTCCGACTTCCAGAAGCAGTGGGGCCAGCTCACGCAGCGGCAGTGGTTCAAGGTGAGTCATTGTGGATGCCCCGGCCGGCACGCTGCTGGCAAGCGGGAGTTCGCCCGGAATCGCCCACATAATTTCGGCCAGCACCGCGTGAGGTTCTGGATTGGCCAGTGAAATCAGGACCGACCCGCCGCGATCAGCCGTAATCCAGACAAGCAGGCTGGTTTGCCGTTCGCACCACCGCAGGGCGCGGGTTGCTCTCGGATTCTCCGCCGTGTCACTGCCCAGTGCGATGGCGAGTAATTCATCAAGTGCTGATCCACGGCTCAACCAAGCGGCGATCGAGTGACCCTCGTTCTGAGTGGTCCCGGTGAGCAATTCCGCAACTTGGCGGGCGACTCCCCGGTCAGCCTCGGCCAGTTGCTGCATGGCTCTCCTCCACGGGCCGATGGAAGCGGCAGCAATCAAACGCGTTGGCAGATCCGTGAAACGATCGAGCGATGGGGGCGTGTGGCCGCGCATGGCCGCGATCAGTTCACATCGCCATGCACCCAGCGGATCCTGCAGCGGGGGGGCTGCGTATGGAAGAAATTCCTCGTCATCGCTCGCTGTGTTCAATTGCCGCAGCGTCGGCATGGAGTCTGGAAGATTGGCCCAGTGCAGTCTGACGAGTGTGCCATCCACCACGAGATGACCACGCCCATCGTGTGGAAGTGACAGCACCAGATAGGGCGTGCCGCCCGACGTTTCATCGCCGCTCACCAGGGTTCTATGTGATGGAAGCGACCATGCCCGAGGAGTTCGTGGTTTGGCATTGATCCAGACGAGATGGCTATCGAGCCGCGCAATCGTTTGGTTGCCGTCCACGAGACTGCTGGCGATCGGGTCGTCATTGCCGCTCACAGCCGTCAGCGGAATCACCAACCCACTGCCCCGTAGTGCCAGCGTCTGTTCGATGGTTGGTGTCGCTGCGGATACAGCACCGCTCAGACATACCAATGGGACCAGCAACCGAATCGCATTCATCTTTGGATGGAGGTGGTATGACGCCGCTCTGAGACAAGCCTGCACGCTTCATCGACGGCGCGGTCGAGGTTGTCATTGACGATGAAGGCGTCATACAGGGTGCGGCTCGTCGCGAGGTCGATTTCCCGGCGTGCTTCGGCGAAGCGTCTTGCGATGGCTTCTTCATCTTCGCGGCCGCGGGTTTCCAGGCGGTGCCGCAGTTCCTCATCGCTCGGAGGCAGGATAAAGATCATGTAGGCAGTTGGCATATGCTCGCGAATCTGCGTGGCACCCTGCACATCGATATCAAGAATGATGAGTTCACCTTCGCGGAGAGCCTGCTCGACTGGCTCACGGGGTGTTCCGTAGGCGTGTCGACCGAAGACTTCGGCATGTTCGAGAAAGGCATCCGACTCCTTCATCTGCTTGAAAGTATCGCCGGAAACGAAACGGTAGTCTTTGCCGTCGACTTCGACAGGGCTCTTGGGACGGGTTGTCGCCGACACGCTGAACCGCCCACCGAGTCGGTCCCGCACCCGATGCACAATGGTCGTCTTCCCTACCCCCGAGGGACCAGAAATAACCAGCAGCAGACCAGATGGAGCGTGCGGTGACATGCGGACAGTGTAGGGGGTCGGGTACCGTGCTCGACTTCTGGATGCTCAACTCTGATACGAGCCCCGATGTGCCGAATGCCGGACACGGGTGTCTGACCTCACTTCCTCGCACTACAATCCACCGATGTCGCTGCCCCAAGTCGCCATCATCGGTCGCCCCAACGTCGGCAAATCGAGTCTTCTGAATCGGTTTGCAGGACGCCGCGTGTCCATCGTCGATGCGGTGCCGGGTGTGACCCGTGACCGCGTCAGCGTGATTGCCGAACTCGATCCGCCACAGGAGTACAAGGACGGCGAGCCGCGGTGGGTCGAATTGACTGACACGGGGGGCTGGGGTGTATACACCACCGATGAGCAGCGGATTGATGATGCAGGATGTGACCTTGCTTCCCTGACCGAAGACATTGAAGGGCAGATCGGCGAAGCAATGCAGCGGGCGTCGGTCATTCTGTTTGTGGTGGATGCCAGGGATGGCGTGGTGCCGCTGGATCAGACGGTCGTGGATCTCATTCGAAAGAGGCAGTTGCAGGACCGCGTCATTCTGGTCGCGAACAAGGTTGATGACGAGTCGTGGGAGGCTCATGCCATGGAGACGGCGAGTCTCGGCATCGGCGTTCCGGCGTGCGTATCGGCGTCGAGTGGCTATGGAGTCCGACAACTGCTCGAGCAGGTGTGGGATCGGGTTGATCAGGTCGAAGTGCCCGCGGATCCGGAGATGCAGGTCGCCATCGTCGGATGCCGCAACGCCGGCAAGTCGATGTTGATCAACACGATTGCCGGAGAAGAGCGGTGCATCGTGTCTGAAATCGCCGGCACAACCCGCGACGCGGTGGATGTGCGGTTTGAGATGGCCGGCCGCACCTTCATCGCGATTGACACCGCAGGGCTGCGTCGCCGCAAGAGTTTCTCGGGCGATGTGGAGTACTACGCCTATCACCGCATGTTGCAGGCGGTGCGACGATCTGATGTCGTGTTGTTTCTGATCGATGCGACTCGGAAAGTCTCTCATGTCGATCGGAAACTCGCCCAGGAACTGCAGCGGCAGTTCAAGCCGACGGTGCTGGTGCTGAACAAATGGGATCTCGTGCCCGAGGGGACCGACCCGAACGAATTCGCCGAGTATCTCACTCGAGAACTCCGTGGGCTGGACTACGCCCCAATCGTCCTGGTGAGCGCCGAAGACGACGAGGGTATCGAGGACGTCGTCTCGATGGCCTTCAATCTGCGTGAGCAGGCGGCCCACCGCGAGACGACGGGGAAGTTGAATGCCGTGATCGAGTCGATCCTCAAGCAGCGGGGTCCCTCTTCGCGGCTCGGCACTCAGGCGAAACTGCTGTACGTTTCACAGATCGCGGTCGATCCGCCCACCATCGCCATGGTCGTCAACGACCCCAGACTCTTCGAGGGCCGATATGAGCGATACCTCATGAACCGCCTTCGCGAGGAGTTGCCCTACAGTGAGGTACCCATTCGGCTGCTGTTCTCGAAGAGGACCCGCAAGTCGCTCCAAGATCTCAAGACGAGACAGTAGCGAGGGGATGGGACTGCTGGAGCGGGCGAACACTCGCCCGATCCGGAAAAACACCCTCAGAGACTTCAAGAACTCCCCGCACCTTCGCACCTGCGTCCCACTCGTTTGCGGCAAAGCCGCGAGGGGCTACACTATGTCCCGACTCGCGTACCACTCATCAGGCGTGCTGGACGGCTTGATGAGGCTGATACCCCCCCGTCCGGTGACAGTTTGGTGACCCAAGGGGCCGCGGTCGTTCACGTCGCTGCGGCGCGAGTTTCGATGTCCATCTTTCAACTTCCGATCTTCGAGGAAGATGCCGATCCAGTTCGTCGTGATGCGATGACGCTTGATGAACAGTTCGCCGCCATCGAGCCCTGCAAGACCCTTGTTGTCCGGTTTGGACACATGAACCAGATCGGCGAGTATGAATCTCGCGACGGGCTCCGGGCGGGATGTGGTTCCAAACTCATCGTACGGACTCACAGAGGCGTGGAACTTGCAACGCTCTTGACCACGACCTGCCCAAACAGTGGGTGCTCGACGTCGGTGTCCCGGCAGGATATTCGTGATTACATCACTGCATCTGGCGGGCAGGATTACCCATTCTTTGACCGTGGTCGAATTCTCAGGATTGCTACGCCGGAAGACCTTCGACTTCATGCAGAACGACAAGGCGAAGCGCAGCGGATGGCCGCCAAGTGCCGCGAACTCGCGAAGTTCTACGTGCTGGACATGACGATCGTCGATGCTGAACTCACGCTTGAAGCCGAGCGTGGCGTGATCTACTACCACTCGGAGCAGCGGGTGGACTTTCGCGAACTTGTCCGGGAACTCGCTGTCGAGTTCCGAACGCGACTCGACATGCGGCAGGTTGGCTCTCGTGACGAAGCCAGGCTCCTGGCAGACTACGAGCGGTGTGGTCAGCACTGCTGCTGCAAGAGTTTTCTCAAGGTACTCAAGCCGATCTCGATGCGATCGGCCAAGCAGCAGAAGGCGACGCTCGATCCGCTCAAAATCTCGGGTCGGTGTGGTCGTCTCATGTGCTGCCTTCGATACGAGGACAGCACCTACCGTGAACTCAAG